>DATHVN010000036.1 GCA_035461305.1 Euzebyales bacterium
TGGAGAACCTCGCTGGAGATGGCCGGCACGTCGCTCACCGTGCTCCGCCTGGATGACGAGATGGTCGAACTCTGGGACGCACCCGTGCATACCCCGGCCCTGCGTAAGGGAATGTAGTACAGCGGCGAACGGCACGGATCTGTACCGATCGCGGCAGACGGCGATGGGCACGAACAGCATGAGCGTCAGCACGGAGCAGGTTGCAGGGTTCATCGAGCGGTTCGCGGCGGCGGTGTCCGAGTACCGCCGCCTGCTGACCAGGCTCGATAGCGCGATCGGCGACGCCGACCACGGCGAGAACCTCAACCGCGGAATGAAGGCCGCGCTCGACAGGCTAGATGGCGAGGAACCCGCCGCGCTGCTCAAGTCCGTCGCGATGGCGCTGATCTCCAAGGTGGGTGGCGCGGCGGGGCCGCTGTACGGCACGGGGTTCCTGCGCGCCTCGAAGGCCGTCGAGGGAAAGGACGATCTCGACGGCGCCGACCTGGTTGCAGCGCTCGATGCCGCGTTCGAGGGCGTCGCCCAGCGCGGCAAGTCCGAGCGCGGCCAGAAGACGATGCTGGACGCGCTGGGTCCGGCGGTGGATGCCCTGCGCGCGGCCGTCGACGACGGCCGGGACATCGGCGAGGCGCTGCGATCCGCAGCCGAGGCGGCCGACGAGGGCAAGCGCGCCACGGTGCCACTGCTGGCGCAGCGCGGCAGGGCCAGCTACCTGGGCGAACGCAGCATCGGGCACCAGGACCCCGGGGCGACGTCGACGGCGATCCTGATCGCCTGCATGACCAGTGACGACGAGCTCGTCCACACCGCGGCCGAGGACGCCTCGGACAAGAAGCCAGAGGAGGGACCGGGCGTCGACGACGCCTGACACCGCAACGAGGTCGGTGCAGACCGACCTGGAAAGGCGAGGGACAGCTATGGCTGACTACGTCGGAGCTATCGACCAGGGCACCACATCGAGCCGCTTCATGGTCTTTGACCACGCGGGCGCCGAGGTGGGCAAGTCGCAGCTCGAGTTCGAGCAGATCCTGCCGCAGGCCGGCTGGGTCGAGCACGACCCACTGCACATCTGGCAGTCGGTGCGCAGCGCCGTGGAGCAGGGACTGGGCGGGGCGAACCTGTCGGCCAGCGACCTGGCCGCCGTGGGCGTCACCAACCAGCGCGAGACGACCGTGGTGTGGGATCCGAAGACAGGCAAGCCGTACCACAACGCGATCGTGTGGCAGGACACGCGCAACGACCGCCTGGTCACCCGCCACCAGAACGAGGGCCACGAGGAGACCGTGAGACAGAAGGCCGGCCTGCCGATCGCGACGTACTTCTCGGGCGGCAAGCTGCAGTGGCTGTTCGAGAACGTCGACGGCCTGCGTGAGAAGGCAGAGAACGGCGAGGCCCTGTTCGGCAACACCGACACCTGGGTGTTGTGGAACCTGACGGGCGGCACAGACGGCGGTGTGCACGTCACCGACGTGACCAACGCCAGCCGGACCATGCTGATGAACCTCGAGACACTCGACTGGGACGACGAGCTGCTCGAGATCTTCGGGGTACCACGGGCGATGTTGCCCGAGATCCGGCCCTCGTCGGATCCCAACTACTACGGCACGACCCGCCAGGGCGGGCCGTTCGGGCGGGAGATCCCGTTGTGCGGCGACCTCGGCGACCAGCAGGCGGCGACCGTCGGGCAGGTCTGCTACGACGTCGGTGATGGCAAGAACACCTACGGCACCGGCAACTTCCTCCTGCTCAACACCGGCACCGACCCGGTGCACAGCGAGAACGGCCTGCTGACCACGCTGGGATACAAGTTCGGCGACGACGATGCCGTGTACTGCCTGGAGGGCTCGATCGCCGTCACCGGCTCCGCCGTGCAGTGGCTGCGTGACCAGCTGGGCATCATCGCCAACGCGGCAGAGTCCGAGCGCCTGGCCAACAGCGTGGAGGACAACGGCGGCGTCGTGTTCGTACCGGCCTTCTCGGGGCTGTTCGCACCGTACTGGGACAGCTCCGCGCGTGGGGCCATCCTCGGGCTCTCACGGTTCAACACCAAGGAGCACCTGGTCCGCGCCACACTCGAGGCGGTCTGCTACCAGTCCCGCGACGTGGCCGACGCGATGAACGCCGACTCGGGCGTCGACCTCGAGGTGCTCAAGGTCGACGGCGGGATGACCGTCAACGACACGTTGATGCAGCTGCAGGCCGACGTGCTCGGCGTGCCGGTGTCCAGGCCGGTCGTGGCCGAGACGACCGCGCTGGGAGCCGCGTACGCCGCAGGCCTGGCCGTCGGCTTCTGGAACAACACCGACGAGATGCGCGAGAACTGGCTCGAGGACAAGCGCTGGGAGCCGCAGTGGAGCGACGACCAGCGCGAGGAGGGCTACGCCCGCTGGAAGAAGGCGGTCGAACGCACCCGCGACTGGGTTGACGTCTCGGGCTGACGACGCCGCATGGTCGGCCTGGTGCTCGTCAGCCACTCGGACCGCCTGGTCGAAGGGCTGCGGGACCTGGTCGCACAGATGGAGCCAGAGGTCCCGTTCGCGCTGGCGGGCGGGACCGACGACGGTGAGCTGGGCACCAGCCTCGAACTGGTGATGGCGGCGATCGACGACGCCGATTCTGGCGACGGCGCGGTCATCCTGTACGACCTCGGCAGCGCCGAGATGACCGCCGAGTCGGCGCTGGAGTTCCTGGATTACGACCAGCGCGAGCGCGTGCTCGTCGTCGACGCACCGCTCGTCGAAGGCGCGATCGCCGCGGCGAGCACCGCGGGCGGCGGCGCGAACCTTGGTCAGGTCGCGGCCGCCGCCGCACGGGTGTGCGGCCCCGCCGAGCCGGCCGAGGAGGAGGACACCGCTGAGCTCGGGCAGTCGGTCGAGCTCGAGCTGACCAACGTCGGCGGGTTGCACGCCCGTCCGGCCGGCCAGATCAGCCGGGCCGTGCGCGGGCTCGACGCGCAGGTCCGTGTCGAGCGGGCCGACACAGGCGAGGACGCCAACGCCGCCAGCACACTGAGCCTCGTCGCGCTGGGCGCCGGCGCGGGAACCACCATCATCGTCCGGGCGGGCGGCCCGGACGGTCAGCAGGCGCTCGCGCGTGTGCGCGAGCTGATCGCCGACCGCTTCGACGAGCCGGCCGCCGAGCTGTGAGCGTCCGCCCGACGACGTCGGACAGCGCCTCTCAACCGCGCTGGGACCGTCCGCCGGCCGGCGCATCTCAGCTGATGCGATGTGATACGACGGCCAGCCCGTTCCGGCCACCGTCCTGTCGCATTCGGTAGGTAGCTCGTAGATCAGCCACGATGGCACGCCCGCCATCGAGGCCCCACTCCCGGGTGCACCACTCCCACGCACCGACCGAGGTGGATCGCTTGACGCCGGGACCGCCGCCGCTCATCCGGCGCTGTGCGACACCGCGTCGGTCAGCGGAGCTGGGTGCAGCCTGATCGTGCTCGCCTCCGCGAGCAGCCGTTCGACGGGCGCCTCGACGTCACCGATCCTGGCGAGCCACCGGGCCAGGCGGTAGCCCTCCGCTGACGTGAACTCAGACAGGCGCCGGGCCGCGAGGTCGCGGGCGATATACCGCGCCGCCGCCGCCGCCAGCACCGTGTCCGGTGCCGTCGGCGGAGCGGACACCCGCGCCGCGTCGCCCTCCGACGCGGGCGTGTGCGCAGGCTCGTCGTGCCGACGACGGCAACGCACGTACGTGTCGAGCGTCGCGAGGAGAGCACCGATCGCCCGCAGGTGCTGCTCGGCGGTCGACGCAGACACCGCGCCGGCGAGCAGCGCCAGCTCACGTTCGTCAGCGAGCTCGTGTGACGTGTGGCGGTGCATGACGCCGATCAGCCGGTGCAGGTGTGCGAGGTCACGGGCCGCAGCGGCATGGCGACCGCCCCTCGGTCCGGCCGGTGGGTGCTGCGCGTCTGCGAGGGTCACGGTCACCTCCCTGCCCCCTCGGCTCGTGACGGGGTCGCGTGGGTCCGGTCACGCGTCAGATGCCGAAGTCGGGTGGCGGGGGATCGTGGTGCGAACCGCCGCGGTCGGAGCCCAGGATCTCGTCGATGTCGTCGTCGAGGGCGGTCGCGGGCGCCGAGGACCTGTGGGCCACCGGGGCGTCCCCACCATCACGGTGGGGCTCATCACCGGACGGCTGCCCTGCGCCGCCGTACTGCGGCTGCGGCGCCGGTTCCGAGCGGGTGAGGTCTAGGTCGTCATCGACGTCGTCGGCGCGGTCGTCAACCAGGGTCGCCGTGACCTTCGCCTGCCAGGTCGCGATCGTCATGAGGTGGTTGACGAGCGTGCGCAGCTCCTCGACCTCGCTCTCGAGGGCCTCGACCCGCTCCTCCAGCGCCGCGACCGCCTCGTCCCGCGCCGACGTGCCACCGTGACCCGACCTCGGACCCGGTCCGCCCATCAGCAGGTCGAGCCGGTCGACGATGTTTCGAAGGTCGCTGACCTCGGTCCGGGACGGTCCGTGGTGCGGCTGGGTCACACGAACCTCCCGATCGACTGCTGACGTGCAGTCTCGACTTGTACCCACCCGCCGGGCCACGTGCAACCCCGCACACCTGCCGACCTCATCGACGGTCGTCGTGGTTCGCGCCCGGTCCCGACTGCGCGTCGTGCCGTTCACCGAACGCGTCGAGCGCGTCGCGTGACACGCGCGCCCGTTGCACGGGCCGGGCATAGGCGTCGACGTAGGTCTGACCGGTCAACGTCCGGATCACCCCCATGAGGCGGTCGGCCTCGGAGCGGAGATCGGCCCGGTCGCCAACCAGCAGTTGTGCACCGAAGCGCACCGTGACCGCGGCACCGAGACGGGGCACGAACGTGTGCGGCGGGATGACCTCCCGCGTGCCGATCAGCCCGACCGGCACGATCGGCGCGCCGCTGCGCCGCGCGAGCCGGATCGGGCCGGTCTTGCCACGGTACAGCCGACCGTCCGGCGACCGGGTGCCCTCGGGGAACAGGCACAGCAGACCACCGGCGCGGAGCACGTCGGTGCCGCGATCCAGGCCGGCGCGCGCCGCAGACCCTCCTGCACGAGCGACCGGCACGACGCCGAGGGCGTCGAACAGCCAGCGGAATGGTCCGGCGTGGAAGTACTCGCTCTTGGCCAGGAACACGATCGGGCGGTCGAGCAGCAGCGGGACCAGGATAGGGTCGAGCATCGACAGGTGGTTCGAGCACAGGATCGCCGGTCCCTCGTCGGGCACGTTGGCCAGGCCCTCCACCGTTGGGTGCAGCGCACCGAGCACGATGGGTCGCAGGACGGCCCGTATCGCCACGTACAGCGGTGGCGCACGGGTCGGATCGGTCGGTGTGCCCATGCGCCCACCTCCCGGTTCATCAGGCGGCGCCGGCGAGCAGCGCAGCACCGATCAGCCCCGCGTCGTCCCCGAGCTCTGCACGCAGCACCGGCGGGACGGTGCGGTGCCCGCGCGCCACCACGCGGGCATGGTACGCCTCGACCGCCGGATCGAGCAGGAGCACGCCCGCCGCGAGCACCCCGCCACCGATCAGCACCACCTCCGGGTCCAGGCCGTTGACCAGGGACGCGATGCCGACGCCCAACCACGTGCCGGCGCGCGCGAGGATCCGCCCGGCCAGCACGTCGCCCTCCTGCGCAGCACGCGTGACGGCGGTTCCCGTCACCTCGCCGACGTCGTACAGCGCCGAGTCGGGCGCCTCCCGATCAGCGACGGCGGTCCGCGCCATCCGGCCGATCGCCGAACCGCTTGCCAGCGCTTCGAGGCAGCCCCGGTTGCCGCAGGGACAACGCGGACCGCCCTCGGCCACGATGATGTGCCCGAACTCGCCACCGACCCCGGTCGCGCCGCGGACGAGCCGGTCGTCCATGATCAGGCCGCCTCCGACGCCGGTGCCCACCGTAAGCATCAGCGCGCCGCCGGACGCGTGCTGTGCGGCACCGACGCGGTACTCGCCCCACGCGGCGGCCGCCGCGTCGTTCTCGACGCGCACGGCGACGCCGAGCGCGTCGGCCAGGTCGTCCTGCAGCGGCGCGTCACGCCAGTCCAGGTTGGGTGCGTAGCGGACCACACCGGCCAGATCGACCAACCCGGCGGCGCCGACGCCGACCGGCACGCCGGATGCACCGGTGCGTGCGACGACCTCGGTCACCAGGTCGACGATCGCCTTCAGCCGTTGCGCACAGTCCTCGGGCGTGGCAGTCCGTTCCTGGTCGATGATCGTCCCTGCGCCGTCGACCAGGCCCGCGCGGACCTTGGTCCCGCCGACATCGACCCCGACGGCGCGCATCACGGTCCCTAGAATCGCAGCAGCGCCGCGACGGAGTGACCGTCGAGGCGTGTCCCGTCACGGAACAACTCGATGTCGGCGCCGCTGAGCACCGCCTGCTCGATGATCTCGTCGATCAGGTCGTCGACTGGTTCGACGGGAGTGCCGTAGGCGGCCGCCTCGTGCTCGTGCAGCGCCAGGGCTCCGGAGGCGCTCTTCCACCCCGGCTCGCCTGCACCCTCCACGACGAACAGCACGTCGACCCGCTTCGCGTTGACCGCCTCGACGACGTGGCGGACACCGCGGGCGTCCCGCTCCGCCGAGCCCTTGCCCGCCTCGAGCCGCGCCAGGAGCTCCCGACGACGGCCCGACACCAGCTCCTGCTCGGCGTCGCGCAGGACCGAGCGCAGGTGATCCGCGTCAGCGTCCAACGGCATGCTGATCAGGTCCCCATGGAGGACCTTCGTCAGGTACGGGTGCAGCTTGCGCACGAACTCGGACGCCTCCGCTGTGGGACCCGCGACGACCAGGCAGTCCAGCGGCTCCTGTTCGTGCAGGCGTAGCAGGATGTCGCTGACGTCCTTCATGTGCAGCAGCACGTCGTGCTCGATCCCACGCTGGAACCGCGCCTGGGACCAGCCGCCCTGCTCGTGCTGGCCGTGGACGTCGGAGGTGACGTCGACGTGCTCTAGGATCTGCCCGAGCTCGTAGCGGAAGATGCGCGCACGGTCGCGTTCGACGATCGCCAACGCGATGTGGTGGTGCCGGCCGAGCAGCGCCTGCAGCGGCACGACGTAGGGCCGGTCCGACACGCGCGCGATGTTGCGGACGCCCATCGCGACCTCGAGGTGCTCGAAGATCTCCCCACCGCTGGCGAACAGTCCCACGCCCTTGACGCCGCTGCGGTCGAAGGTGGTCCGCACCCAGCGGCTGATCCGCTCGGCGTCGGTCTTGACCGCCTCTGCCGCGTCGTGGTCCAACGACGCCGCGTGACGCCGCACGTCGCGCAGCAGGTTGTCGAGCCTGGCCTCGTAGTCGGCGGGACGCGGGTACCGCGATCCGTCGGTGTTGAGGTAGACCGACGTGACGGGCAGGGACGACGGTTGCCGGTTCAGCAGCGTCCGGATTGCGGTGGCGGTGACCTCCAACGGCTGCTCCTTGTGTGTGGTGGGTGGGTCGGTGTGTGGTGGGTGGGTCGGTGTGTGGTGGGTGCGTCGCTGACAGCGCTGTCGCTGCCGTTCACTGCACTGCGATGCGGCGCAACGGTGCCGCGGGTGCAGGGTGGTGATGCGCACGGTCATCAGGTGGTGACGTGTCAGGTGACGTACCGCATCGCTCGTCAATCCACACGTCGTCGCCCGGCCGGGCCGCCGTGCCGACGTCGTCGACCGCGGCCCGCAGCGCCAGCAGGAGCTCGCGCCCGGCGGCCGCGAGATGGGCTCTGACCTGGTGAGGCAGGTCGTCGAAGGCACGCAGCAGGAGGCACACGGGACACGACTGGCACTGGTCGGCGTGGTCGCCCGCCGCGGAGTCACCCATGCGCGCAGTCTAACGGGGGCGCGGTCCGCGTGGCGTCGCGGCCGGAGCCGGTCAGGCGCTGGCGTCTCGGCCGGCGGACGTGCGGCCAGGAGGGTCGAAGCCGATCGACAGCCATCCGCTGGTGACCCTGGCCGACGTGACCCGGCGTGCGCGCAGCGCGGTCGGCAGGACCAGGTTGCGGGTTAGCCGCCGACGTTGACTACAGCTCGTCAGCTCCACGTCGTCGGGCGCGCTGTCGGGCAGCGGCAGGCGCAGCGCATGCCCGTCGCCGGTCGACGACCTCGGGACGCGGTCCCTTGTGCAGCACGGTCGCCGCGACCGCCGTGCCGTACAGCTCGTCGGCGAGATCGCCGAGCGCCGCGACGCCGACGCGCTCTCGGGCCGCCAGGTCGACCCGCAGCCGCGGCACCTCTCCGATCGTCGCATCGAGCTCGGCTGCGACCTGTTGCTGACGCGCGCGCCAGCCGGCGAGGAAGGGGTCGGTGACGTCCGCCGGGACCACGCGGTTGACCAGCACGGCGTCGATCGGGTGGCCGACAGCCCGAGCGACGTGAGCACCCGACGGGCCTCGGCGAGCACCACCCGGTCGGGTGTGACGACCATCCGGACCGACGTGTGCACAGGGTCGAGCAGCAGGCCGGTCCCCCAGTGGCCGGTCCAGCACGTCACCGAGCGAGTGCGGTACGTCGGTCCACGTGACGAGGGTCCGGTGACATCACGCGCCAGTCGGACCGCGGTGGCGGCCGCGACGGTGTTCTTGCCGAAACCGCCCCTTGCCGGTGTGGATCAGGACGCGCGCGACGTCGCCGGCGGTCGTCACGGAGCGGACTCGACGTGCTGCCGGAGGTTGTCCAGGGCGCTACGGACGATCTTCTCGGCCGCTGCCCGTCGCATGAAGCGCGGCACGCTGATCGTGGGGTCGACCCGGAGCTCGTAGGTCACGGCGGACGTGCCGTCACCTCCGTCGGTGACTGTGTAGCCGCCGTCGAGCTCACGCAGTTGGTCGCTCGCGACGAGCTCCCAGCGGACCGCGTCGTCGGTGTACGTGTAGTCCAGGGTGTAGGTGGCGGTGAACAGGCGGGCGTCGACGACGAAGCGCGCCCGTGCGGGTCGGCCCTCGTCGTCGCGGTCGACCACCTCGACCGACTGAACGTCGCGCTGCCACTCGGGGTACACGTCGACGTTGATGATCGCGTCGAGGATCGTCGCCGGTGGTGCAGCAATCGTCCGGCGCTCCGTTACCGATTCGCTCATCCGGGTGCTCCAGTGCCGGCGACCACGCGATCGCTGCAGCCTAGGTGTACCAGAGCAGGCCCGCCAGGAGCACGGCGGCGAGCACGGCCGGTGGCAGTACCCGACCTCCGGCCGCGCCGGAATCGGTGCGACGCATGCGCGCCGCCCACGCCAGCCCGACGACGACGCCGACGAGGAGGCCACCGAGATGGGCCTGCCAGGCGATCCTCGGGATGAGCAGCGGCAGGGCGAGGTTGATGGCGAGCAGCACGCCGAGCTGCGTGAGCCCCGCCCTTCCTGCAGGGGTGTCACGGTTGGCCCAGGCAGCGGCGAGGTAGGCGCCGAACAACCCGAAGATGGCGCCGGACGCGCCGACGGCGACCGGACCCGGCGCGCCGACCAGGAACGCGATCCCGCCGGCCAGCCCCGCCGCGAGGTACAGCGTGGCGAAGGCGGCGCTGCCCACCCCCCGCTCGAGCTGGGGTCCGAGCACGTACAGGGCGTAGCCGTTGAACGCGAGGTGGGTCAGGCCGTCGTGGAGCAGCGTCGCGGTCAGCACCCGCCACCACTGCCCGGCGAGCACCGCGTCGTTGATCTGGGCACCGAGCAGGACGATCGGCGACGCTCGCCCGCCGCTGATCGCCCCGGCGACGAAGACCGCCACATAGGCCGCCAGCAGCCCGTAGGTCACCGGCGCCGTCCGCCATCCGCGCGGCTGCGGTCGGCGCGACGTCCCTGCGATCTCGCGCCGACAGGCCGGGCAGAGCGCCTCACCGTCCCCGTCCTGCAGGCACGTGTCGCAGACCGGACGCTGGCAGCGTGCACACCGCCGCCTGGCGCCGGTGTCACGGTGCAACGCGCACCGTGGCACGGTCGGGTCTGCAGCCATGCCCACACGGTAGCCTCGGACGCCGAAACAGCGACCGTTGGAGGCAGCCATGGACAATGACGGCGCGCTCGCGGACCTCGCGGTCCGAGGGATCGCAGTGGCCCGCGTCGCGATCGGCGTCGGCGCGACGCTGTCACCACGCCTGGTCTCTCGGCTGCAGTTCGGCACGACGTCCCCCGCGCAGACGATCACGGTGCGCATGCTCGGCGCCCGGGACCTCGCACTCGGGCTCGGCGCGCTGCTCGCCGCGCGCCACGGCTCAAGCGGTCTGCGGGGCTGGGTCGAGGCCGGCGCGCTCGCCGACGGCGTCGACGCCCTGGCCATCCTCCGCGGCGGTCCCGCTGCCTCACGCCGCCGTGGCCTGACGGTCCTCGTTGCCGGTGGTTCCGCCGCTGTCAGCGTCTGGGCAGCCCGCATCCTGGCCGATTGACCCATCGGGAGCACCGGTCGGACTCCCCGCCACGGGCGGGGTCAGCGGGAGTACAGCTCGTCGATCGTCGCCGCGAAGTGGTCGGCGACGATCATGCGCCGCACCTTCAGTGTCGGCGTCAGCTCGCCGTCCTCGATCGTGAAGTCACGCTCGAGGATCGCGGTCCTGCGTATCGACTCGGCGCGCGACACGACCGTGTTCGCCTCGGCCACCGCCCGGTCGACCTCGCCGCGCACCTGCTCGGACTGCGCCGCCTCCTTCGCATCGCCCAGCCCCTGCTCGCGGGCGAAGGTCTCGAGCTCGTCGGGATCCAGCGTGATCAGCGCACCGACGAACGGCTTCTGGTCGCCGACGACCATGACCTGCGAGATCAACCGATGGGCCTTGAGCCGCTCCTCGAGGATCGCCGGCGCGACGTTCTTGCCTCCCGCAGTGACGATGACCTCCTTCTTGCGTCCCGTGATCGTGACGAACCCGTCGTCGTTGATGGCGCCGAGGTCGCCCGTGTGGAACCAGCCGTCGTCGTCGAGGACCTCGGCGGTGGCCGCGTCGTTCTGCCAGTAGCCCTGGAACACGCCGGGACCGCGGATGAGCAGCTCACCGTCGGCGGCCACGCGGAACTCGGTGCCCGGCCACGGCTGGCCAACGGTGCCGATCTTGTTCCACTCGGGTGGGTTGACCGCCGACGCCGCCGTGGTCTCGGTCAGGCCGTACCCCTCGAGGATGTCCACCCCGACGGCTTGGAAGAAGTGCGCGAGGTGCGGCGCGAGCGGGGCACCACCCGAGATGCAGTGGCGGATGCGGCCGCCGAGCGCCCCACGGAGCTTGGCGTAGACGAGACGGTCGAACACCGCCCGCTTGACGTTGGTGACCAGGCCGGGATCGTCGGACTCGGACCACTCGATGGCCGTCGCGACGGCGGCGTCGAAGATCCTCGCCCTCGGCCCCTGGGCCTTGGCCTGCGCAGCGTTGAACACCTTCTCGAAGATGCGCGGCACGGCCAGGAGGAATGTCGGCCTGAAGGACTTCAGGTCGTCGGAAAGCGTCCGGACCGAACGCGCGAAGCCGAGGACGGTGCCGGCGTCGAGCAGAGCGAACTGGATCACACGGGCGAAGATGTGTGCGAGCGGGATGAACAGCAACGTCGACGCGTCGTCCGGCAACAGCAGGCTGCTCAGGGCGAGCTGCGCCTGCCGGGCGGTCACCAGGAGGTTGGCATGGGTCAGGACGCAGCCCTTGGGGTTACCCGTCGTCCCGGACGTGTAGATGATCGACGCGACGGAATCGCCGGTGACGCCGGCCACCCGCTCGTCGACCGTCGACAGCTCGTCGGCGCCACGCGCCGCCAGCGCGTCCAGTCCCCCGTCGTCGATGACGAAGACCTCCGTCAGTGCGTCGGCGCGGTCCCGCACCGCCTCGAGCGTCCCGGCGTGCCCGGCGTCCGCGCAGATCGCGACCTTCGCACCGGAGTCCGACAGGATCCACGCACACTGGTCCGCGGCGCTCGTCTCGTAGATCGGGACGGTGACAGCGCCCGCGGCGAGGATGGCCAGGTCGGCGATCGTCCACTCGGCACGCGTCGGGCTCATCAGCGCGACGCGGTCGCCCGCACCGACGCCGAGCGCGATCAGCCCGGCGGCGATCCCACGCACGCGGTCGGCGAGCTCGCCCCACGCCAGCGGGTGCCACGCACCGTCGGCCCAGTAGCGCAGTGCCTCCTGGCCCGCCGACCGCTCGGCGTGCTGCCACAGCCGCGTCGTCAGGTGGTGGTCGGCCGGTACCTCCAAGGGGGTGCGTCCCTTGCTGTGTGTCCGCGTCATCGGCTCGCTTTCTGCTCCATCGATGGCAGTCTGACGGTGAGATCCTCCGAGACGATTATGGTCTACCCGTCGGAGCGCCGCGAGGACCAACCACGATCCACGGACGTCCGCCGCGTGATTAAGCTTCAGGGCCGACGCGACAGAAGGAACCGTCAGTGGCGACCGAGCCCGTGATCCCGTCCGAGGGACGTGCCGTCCTGCACCTGTTTTTCCACGTGCGTCACGAGCTGACCGACGGCGCCGGAGGCGCAGCACGGGACTTCGCCGCTCGCGTCGACGCCTTCGACCAGCGCGAGGGCTGCCAGGTGCTGGCGTTCAGCGTGCTGGGCCAGAAGGCCGACATCGGGCTGATGGCCCTCGGCCCCGACCTCACCGAGCTCGACCGCTTCTCGGTCGACCTTGCGAGCTCGCCGCTCGGCCAGGTGCTCGTGCCGGCGGCGTCCTACCTGTCGCTGACCGAGACCAGCGAGTACACGTCGACCGAGGACGACGAGGCCGCCCGCCTCGTCGAGGAGGAGGGGCTCGTGGCGGGCTCCGAGGCGTACGAGACGGCACTGGCCGCGTTCCGCGAGCGGATGGCCACCTACGCACGCCACAAGCTCACTCCGCAGCTGCCCCACCGGAGAGTCATCAGCTTCTACCCGATGAGCAAGCGACGCGACCCCGACGCCAACTGGTACGCGCTGGACTTCGCCGCCCGCAAGGCGCTGATGGTCGGTCACGCCGACGTCGGACGCAGCTACCGCGGGCGCGTCCTGCAGCTCATCACCGGATCGGTCGGCCTGGACGACTGGGAGTGGGGTGTGACGCTGTTGGCCGACGACCCGGCTGCGATCAAGCGGATCGTCTACGACATGCGCTTCGACGAGGTCAGCGCACACTACGCCGAATTCGGCCCGTTCGTGACCGGGCTCGTGATGTCACCGATGGACCTGATGCACCACCTGCGGCTCACCGGCTGACGCGATCGCAGGTCCGGGCCCGCCACGCGTCGGGGGCGGAGGACCTCGCCGGACGCCATGGGAAAGAAGAAGCGCCCCGGCCTGGCCGGGACGCTGCAGGCCCGGTGCGCGACCTGAGGCCGCGCCCGCGAGGCCCTGGTCTCGACGCCACGACCGCGATGCCGTGGCGTCGTCGACCGGGTCGGGGTCAGCCGTTGACGGCGTCCTTGAACGCCTTGCCCGCCTTGAACGCGGGGCTGTCCTGCGCCGGGATGTGCATCTCATCGCCGGTCTGGGGGTTGCGGCCAGTGCGTGCCTCCCGGTGCCGCCGCTCGAAGGTCCCGAAGCCGGTCAGGGTGACCTTGTCGCCGCGGGCGACGGTCTCGGTAATGGTCTCGAGCACCGCGTCCAGTGCCTCGGACATGCTGTTCTTTGCGATGTCGGCGCGATCGGCAGCTGCGTCGATCAGCTCTGCCTTGTTCAACGTTGACTCCTCGTGTGATGTTTGACAACCTCAGGGGGTGCGGAGGCCCGTTCGTCGCATGAACGGGCGACATGACGCGTACAGCATCGCACCGCGACCCGCCTTCGCGGCCCCAACCTGCCCCGTCTGAGCCCGATGTGCAAGCATCCGCCTCAGGTTGTCGCCGTGGTGACCCGGCCGGCACCCGCCACTCACCGGCCCTTGACCTGGTCGACGAAGCGCTGCCATGCCGCCGGATCGTCGCCCACGGACAGGTCGCTGCCACACCGAACGAGCGGCAGGCGGAGCAGCAGCGGCTGCTCCGCGAACTGGTCCAGCCAGGTGTCGATGCCCGCGGACAGGTATCCCAGACCAGCGTCACGGTACGCCGCCGACTCGCGGTCGATCACGCCGTCGACGCCGAACCGCTCGACCCATTTCCGCAGTTCACCGGGGCTGGGAGCGCGCTTGCGCAGGTCGTTGTAGGCGACCTTGACGCCGCGCTCGGCGAAGTAGCGCTGCGCCTTGCGCGTCGTCCTGCTCTTGGGGTGTCCCAGCAGCTGTGGTTGCATCAGGGCCCGGAGCGTAGCAAGGCGGCGACCGCAGCCACGGTGACCGGTGATCGGCGGTCATGCGCCCTCGGCCGGACCGGGCGCACACGCGTCGCGGACCACAGCGCGCGGGGCACCGGACCGCCCCGCGGGCGCGGTTCACCGCGAGCGCAGTACCGCTCGCACGATCGGCGGTCGCGGCCTACACCGACGTCCCGACACCCCGGTCGCTCCGCTCGAACCGCGACAGCCGGCCACGGGGAGCGATGCGCCAGAAGCCCTGCGAGGTCCGGTCCCAGTCAGCGAGCAGCGCACGTGCGCGCCGTGATCCGGTGACGTCGGCGTGGGTCGTGACCAGCGCCAGCACGTCGTCGAGGTCACCGCCCTCGAGCCGTCGCGCCTCGACCAGCTGGGTGTTGATGCGCGCCAGGATCGTCGCGGCCGGGTCGTGGACGTAGCACACGCCGCCGGTCATACCGGCACCGAGGTTGAACCCCGTGGCGCCGAGCACCACGACCACCCCGCCCGTCATGTACTCGCAGGCGTGCTCGCCGGTACCCTCGACGATCGCGTTCGCCCCTGAGTTGCGCACCGCGAACCGTTCGCCGGCACGGCCGGCCACGAACAGCTCGCCTCCGGTGGCGCCGTACAGCACCGTGTTGCCGACCAGCACCGGGTCGCCGTGGTCGTCGCCGGGAGAGCGCACGACGATCCGGCCGCCTGCCATGCCCTTGCCGACGTAGTCGTTGGCCTCGCCGGTCAGGTCGAATTCGACGCCCTGTGCCAGGAACGCGCCGAAGCTCTGGCCGGCCTCGCCGGTGAAGCGCACGGTGACCGGCTGCTCGGGCATCCGGTCACCGAACTCGAGCCCGATCGCACCGCCCAGGCGGGCACCGACAGCACGGTCGGTGTTGCGGATCTCGAAGTCGAACGCCTCACCGGTGCCCGACCACAGCGCGCGGAACGCGGCGTCGAACACCTCGTCGCCGAGCCGGTCGCGGGGTGCCTGGATCGGCAGGCTCGCCTCGTAGTGACGAGGTCCGGGTGCGGGCGGTGTCAGCAGTGGACCGAGGTCGAGCGTACGCGCGCGCTCGTGGTCCAGCACACGTGGGCGCAGCAGGTCGGTCCGTCCGATGACCTCGTCGATCGAGCGCCCGCCGAGCGCGGCGAGCCCCGCCCTGACCTCCTCGGCCACGAACAACAGGTAGGTCGCGACCGTCTCGGGCGCGCCCACGTACTTGTCGCGCAGGTCGCGTCGCTGGGTCGCGACGCCGACCGGGCACGTGTCGCGATGGCAGGCGCGCGCCATGATGCAGCCCTCCGCCAGCAGCACCGCCGTGCCGAAGCCGTACTCGTCGGCGCCCAGCAGCGCGGCGATCACCACGTCACGGCCGGTCCTGAAGCCGCCGTCGACCTGCACCCGAACCCGGCCACGCAGCCCATTGGCGACGAGCGTCTGCTGGGTCTCGGCCAGGCCGAGCTCCCAAGGCAGCCCCGCATGCTTGATCGACGACAACGGCGAGGCGCCCGTGCCACCGTCGCTGCCGGCGATCTGGACGGCGTCGGCCAGGCCCTTGACGACCCCCGCCGCGACGACTCCGACACCGCTGGACGCGACCAGCTTGACGCTGACGCTGGCGAAGGGGTTGACCTGCTTGAGATCGAAGATCAGTTGCGCGAGGTCCTCGATCGAGTAGATGTCGTGGTGCGGCGGCGGCGAGATCAGGCTGACACCCGGCTGGGTGTGCCGCAGCCTGGCGATCAGATCGGAGACCTTGTGGCCCGGCAGGTGGCCGCCCTCACCCGGCTTCGACCCCTGCGCCATCTTGATCTGGAGCTCGTCGGCGTACGCCAGGTAGCGGGGCGTCACGCCGAACCGGCCGGATGCGACCTGCTTCGCCCGCGAGTTTGCGTCGCGGGCAGCACTACGTGTGTCGAAGCGCCGCGGATCCTCGCCACCCTCACCGGTGTTCGACGACGCGCCCAGGAGGTTCATGGCGATCGCCAGCGTCTCGTGCGACTCCGGCGACAACGCACCGAGCGACATGGCCCCGGTGAAGAACCGCTGGACGATGCTGGTGGCCGGCTCGACCTCGTCGACCGCCACCGGCGTCTCGGCCGGGACCGGCTCGAGGAGGTCGCGTGGCTCGGTCGGCGGGCGATCGTTGACCATCCGTGCGTACATGTCGTACAGCGCCGTGCGGCCCGTGTTCGCCGCCACCGCCAGCAGGTGTGCCGCACGCTGCTCGGCGGTGTCGGCGTCGGCCCGGGGCGGCCGATCGGGCTCGCCGTCGTCCGTCACCAGGCCGATCGACCGGTGCAGCGCGTCGATGATCTGCGGGTTGTTGGCGTGGTACTCCCCGCCGCGCTTGAACTTGTAGAAGCCCGGGCTGGCAAGCGCCGCGCGCGGCGCGTGGGCGAACTCGTGACGGGCCACGACGTCCTCGCCGAGCTCGCGCAGACCGATGCCACCGACCTGCGACGGCGTGCCCCGCAGGCAGCGGTCGATGACGTCGGGGCCCAGGCCGACGGCCTCGAAGATCTGGGCCGACCGGTACGAGTCCAGCGTCGAGATGCCCATCTTCGACATGATCTTGAGCACGCCGTCGGAGATGGCACTGACGTAGGCCTCCTGGGCCTCGCCCGCCGACGCGGAGTCCCGGCCGAGCCGGCCGGCATCGGCGAGCTCGGTGATCGTCTCGAGCGCCAGCCTCGGGCAGATCGCGTCGGCGCCATAGCCCAGCAGCGTCGCGAACGTGTGGGTCTCCCGGGTGTCGTCGGTCTCGCAGATGATGCTGGCGTGCGTGCGCAGGCGCGCGTCGACCAGCGCGTGGTGGACGGCGCCGATCGCCAGCAGAGCCGGGACCGCAGCTCGCTCCGGTCCGGCCTTGCGGTCGCTGCAGACCAGCAGCGCAGCGCCCGAGCGGACGGCCGACACGGCCTCGGCCGCCAGCGCGTCGAGGCGCGCCGCCAGGCCGTCGGCGCCCTCGGCGACGGCGAACGTCGCGTCGAGGCCCGCCACGCCGAACGGCAGGTCCGGCTCCATCAGCAGGCGGCGCAGGCCGTCCGGGTACAGCACGAACCCGTCGAGCTCGAGCAGCCGGACCGCGGTCGGGTCCTCGGTCAGGATCGGCACGCGTGGCCCGAGCTGAGTGCGTAGGCTCATGACCTTCCACTCGCGCAGGTGGTCGATCGGCGGGTTCGTGACCTGGGCGAAGCGCTGCTTGAGGTAGTGGTAGACCGTCCGCGCCTGGTCGCTGAGCACGGCCAGCGGCGTGTCGTCGCCCATCGATGACACCGGTTCCTTGCCGTCGTTGGCCAGCGGGCGCAGCACGGCGGTCTGCTCCTCCTTGGTGAAGCCCGCCTGCACCTGACGGGCCAGCAGGTCCTCCGGCGCGTGGTCGACGGGCTGACCGCCGTCGATGCTCACCTGGTGCTCGCGCAGCCAGTCGCCGTACGGGCGGCGTGCAGCGAGGCGGCGCTTGAGCGCGGCGTTCTCGATGACGCCGACCTCCGGGTCGAACAGCACCATCTCGCCAGGCCCGAGCCGCTCGCGCCGCACCCCACCACGGCCGGCGGTGCGCACGGCGCCGACTTCGCTGCCACACACGATGAGGCCGTCGTCACACAGCAGGTACCGCAGCGGCCGCAGCCCGTTGCGGTCGAGCGACGCTCCGACCCGCGCACCGTCGGCGAAGACCACGCCCGCCGGTCCGTCCCAGGGCTCGACCAGGGCCGCGTGGTAGCGGTAGAAGTCGCGGACGGCGGGCGGCAGGTCGCTGCTGCCCTCCCAGACCTGCGGCGCCAGCATCGCCATGGCGTGGTCGACCGAGCGGCCGCCACGCAGCAGAAGCTCCAGCGCCGAGTCGAGCTTGGCCGAGTCGGAGGCGGACTCGTCGATCAGCGGCTCGAGCGCCGCCTCGCCCTGCGCACCGAGCTCCGGCCAGTCGGCGCCGAGGTTGCCGGTGCGAGCGCGCATCAGGTTGACGTTGCCGTCGATCGTGTTGATCTCGCCGTTGTGGCACAGCAGGCGGAACGGCTGCGCACGGTCCCAGGTGGGCAGCGTGTTGGTCGAGTAGCGCTGGTGGAACATGACGTACGGCGCGAGGAACGCGTCGTCAACGAGGTCCGGGTAGAACGCGGCGAGCTGGTCCGCGGCGCTGAGCGCCTTGTAGGTGACCGTCGCGAAGCCGAACGACGCGAAGTAGGCCGACACGCCCGCCGCAGCGCACCGGCGCTCGGCGCGGCGGCGGGCCACGTAGGCCGCGCGTTCAGCGTCGGCGGCGCCGCCGGCGGCGAACAGCGCCTGCTCGATGGCGGGCATCGCTGCACGGGCCTTGTCGCCCAGCGCCTCCGGCGCCGTCGGCACGGTGCGCCAGGCCAGGAAGGCGAGGCCGTAGGCGGCGAGTGCCTCCTCGACCGCCCCGCGCGCCTGGCGGCGTGCGTCGCTGCCCCGTTGGTGGTCGTGTCCATCGAGGAAGCACATGGCCACGCCGACGGCGGCAGGGTCGACCGCCGCTCCCAGGCTGGCCGCCTGCGCCGCCATGAACGCCCGGGGCACGGGCAGCAGCACGCCGGCGCCGTCGCCGGTGCGGCTGTCGGACGCCACCGCACCGCGGTGCCGCACGCCACAGAGCCCGTCGAGCGCAGCATCGACGATCGCACGCGACGCGCGTCCCTCGGCGTCGGCGACGAAGCCGATGCCGCAGGCATCGCGCTCGGCCTTCGGGTCGTAGCGCAGTCCGGCCGCATCGGTTCCGCGGCCAACGCTGTCAAAGATCATGGTTCCCCTGTCCCGGCCCGTCCAGCGTCCGAAAGCAAAGCGACGGTGCTCATGCGCTGCTGTTCGCGTCGCACGCCGGCACCGTCGCTCGAGCACGCAGTGTATCGACTCCGACCTCGACAGCGCGCCCGACCTGGAGATGCGTGAGCGCGCGGTGCCGCCGGAGCGCGACCGACCTCCCTGCCGATGCGGGACCTTCCCGACGTGGGACGCCTCACCGGCGCCCGCAGCTACGCGTCCGCGCCCGCGAACTGCGTGCGGTACAGGTCGGCGTACAGGCCCTCGGTCCGCACGAGCTCGGCGTGTGTGCCCTGCTGGATGACCCGCCCGTTGCCGACCACGAGGATCAGGTCCGCGCTGATGATCGTCGAGAGCCGGTGGGCGATCACGAGGGACGTCCGCCCGGCAAGGGCCGTGCGCAACGCCTTCTGGACTGCGGCCTCCGACTCACTGTCGAGGTGCGCCGTGGCCTCGTCGAGCACGATGACCGCCGGGTCCTTGAGCAGCACGCGCGCGATCGACACCCGCTGCTTCTCGCCGCCCGACAGGCGGTAGCCGCGCTCACCGACGACCGTCTCGTAGCCGTCGGGCAGGGCGGCGATCACGTCGTGGATCTGCGCGGCCCGGCACGCGGCCTCGATCTCGGCATCGGTGGCGTCCGGGGCGGCGTAGCGCAGGTTGACGCGGACGGAGTCATGGAACAGGTGTGGGTCCTGGCTGACGACCCCGACGGCGGCCCGCAGCGAAGACAACGTCAGGTCGCGCACGTCGTGGCCGTCGATGCGGACCACCCCGCCGGTCACGTCGTACAGCCGCGGTACGAGCGCCGTCAGCGTGGTCTTGCCCGCGCCCGACGGACCGACGAGCGCGACCGTCTGCCCCGGCCGGGCGGTGAAACTCACGTCGTGGAGCACCTCGGGGCCGGGCTCGGTGTCGAGCACCTGGCCCCAGCCCGCCTCCAGCGAGGCGAGCGAGCTGTCGGCGGCGGACGGGTAGGCGAACCGGACGTGGTCGAAGGTCACCGCACCTCGGGGGTCGCGCAGGTCCACGGCGTCGGGCCGGTCGGCGATCGGATGCGGCAGGTCGAGGATCTCGAAGACGCGGTCGAAGCTGATAAGCGCCGTCAGTACGTCGACCGGCGCGTTGCTCAGCGCCGCCAGCGGCGAGTAGGCGGTGACCACCAGGGCGGCGAAGGCGACCACGTCGCCGACCGACATGCTGCCGGACAGCACGAACCGGCCACCGACCAGGTAGACCGCTGCGGTGCCCAGCGCACCGACAAGCGACATGGTCGCGAAGAACAGCCGTCCGACGACAGCGCTGCGCACACCAACGTCAGCGACCCGGACCGCGCTGTCGCCGAAGCGCTCGCTCTCGCGGTCGTACCGCCCGAACAGCTTGACCAGCGTCGCGCCGGCGACGTTGAAGCGCTCGGTCATGAGCGTGTTCATGTCGGCGTTGAGCTGCATCGACTCGCGAGTCAGCGCCTGAAGCCTCCGACCCGCGAACCGGGCGGCGAACACGAACACCGGCAGCACCGACAGGACCAGCAGCGTCAGGCGCCACTCGAGCACGAACATCGAGGTCAGCGCCACGGCGACCTGCACCGCATTGGCCGTCAGCGTGCCGAACGTGCCCGTCAGCGCGCGCTGCGCGCCGATCACGTCGTTGTTGAGCCGGCTGATCAGCGCGCCGGTCTGGGTCCGCGTGAAGAACGCCACAGGCATCCGCTGCACGTGCTCGTAGGCACGCTTGCGCATGTCGGCGATCAGCTGCTCCCCCAGCCACGCCGAGTAGTAGCGCTGGGCGATCGAGAATGCGACCGTCAGTAGCGCCAGCGCCACCAGGCCGAGCGCGTTGAGCGTCACCGTGCGGGCCGCGCCTGGCGGCACCACCCCACCCTGCACCTGGCTCAACGCGTCGACGATCTGCTTGATCAGCCATGGCGGGGCGACGACGAGCGCCGAGGCGATGACGATGGTGAGAATCAGGGCCACGAGCTTGTCGCGGTGCGGCCGCGCAAACTCGCGCCAGACCCGCCCGACGAGGCCCTTCGGAAGCTTACGGTCGAGCTGGCCGTCCAGCCCCCGGCGCACGAGGCCGGTGTTGGGCATCAGCCCCCGGCCACCGCCGAGGCGCGCGCTCACGCTGGCGCCTCCCGGGCGCCGACCGCTGGGACCGCGTGTGATCTGGTGCTCACGTCACGGTCAACGCTAGCCGCGCCGGTCCCCGGCGGAGCACCGCACCCACCGCTCCTGGGGACGCGCCCCAACACCGAGCCGCCGCAACGTCCCACACCACGACACGCCCACCATCTGGAGACGCGCCCCAACACCGAGCCGCCGCAACGTCCCCACACCACGACACGCCCACCATCTGGGGACGCGCCCCAACACCGAGCCGCCGCAACGTCCCCACACCACGACACGCCCACCATCTGGGGACGCGCCCCAACACCGAGCCGCCGCAACGTCCCCAGAGCGATCGGGTCACGAGGCGTCGTCGACCTGCACGACGAGATTCTCCCAGCGGCGCTCCGCGCCCGCGACACGGTCGGAGACGACGGCGTGCTCCATGGTCAGCTCCCGACCCGCCTCGGGGTCCTCGTAAGTCGTCGGGTCGGAGAGCGCGGCCTCGAGCTCGGCGAGCCGCTGCTCGACCTGCTCGAGCTCCGCCTCGGCGCGGGCCAGCTCGTCGCGCAGCCCCTGGGTACGCCGCCGCTGCTCCGCCGCGTCGCGGCGCTGCTGCCTACGGTCGACCGGACGGCGCTCCGAGGCCGACGGCGCGACTGTCGTGTCGTCGGCGCCGTCGTCGCGCTGCCCCGCGAGGTGGGCGTCGAGGTCGTCCTCGGACAGCGCCGCCGTGCCGCCGCCGACGGCGCAGATGCCGTCGGCGACCTCCCGGATCAGCGCCCGATCGTGGGTGACGAGCAGCACCGTCCCGGCGTAGGCGTCGAGGGCGGAGGTCAGCAGCTCCCGGCTTGCCAGGTCGAGGTGGTTGGTGGGCTCGTCGAGGCACAGCAGGTTCGCCGGCCCGACCACGAGCTTCGCGAGCGCCAGACGCGCACGTTCTCCGCCGCTGCACTGGCCGACTCGCTTCTCGACCGCGTCGCCGGGGAAGCCGAACGCGCCGAGCACCGAACGCGGGTTGGTCGCGCGGTCGTGCAACACCGAGTCGAGCTCGGCCAGGACGGTGCGGTCGAGGTCCAGCGCGTCGGCGTGGTGCTGCGCGACGTATGCGGCCGTGACGTTGTGACCTAGCCGGCACGTGCCGCCGTCCGGATCCTCGACGCCGGCGACGATGCGCAACAGCGTGGACTTTCCGGCACCGTTGGGCCCGAGGACCGCGATCGTCCGCCCCCGTTCCACGACCAGGTCGAGCCCGTCGAACACCGTCGTGTCGCTGTAGGCCTTGCGGACGCCGTCGAGCACAACGACGTCACGCCCGGACCTGGGCGGCGTCGGCAGCGACAGCTTCACGCGCAGTCCGGTCGGTCGCCTGACCTCCACCCGCTCGAGCTTCTCCAGCGCCTTGACACGGCTCTGTACCTGCCGCGCCTTCGTGGCCTTCGCACGGAACCGTTCGATGAACGCCTCGGTCTGGGCGATCTGCCTGGCCTGCGTCGCAGCGGCCGCCTCGATCCTGGAGCGCTCGGCGTCGCGCTCCTCCACCCAGATGCTGTACATGCCGCTTCGGAACCGCCACCCACCGGCGCCGTCGAGCTCAAGGATGTGCGTGGCGATCTCGTCGAGGAACCAGCGGTCGTGGCTGACGGCGACCACGGCACCGCGGTAGCCGGCGACGTACCCGGCGAGCCAGTCGGCGGCCGCGAAGTCGAGGTGGTTGGTGGGCTCGTCGAGGAGCAGCACGTCGGGGGTTCGCAGCAGCAGTCGTGCCAGCGCCACGCGCATCATCCACCCGCCCGACAGCGTGGCGATGTCGGCCGACATCGCATCGTCTTCGAAGCCGAGCCCCGCGAGCACCTTGCGGGCGCGGGCCTCGACGCTGTAGCCGGCCGCGATGGCGAACCGGTCCTGCAGTGTGCCGTAGCGCCGCAGCAGCACCTCCCGCTCGTCGTCCGCCGATGCGGCGATGCGGTGCTCGAGGTCGCGCAGGTCGCGCTCCCCCTCGACGACATCGGCCGCGGCATCGAGGACCGCGTCGAGCACGCGACGGTCACGAATGACCGTGACGTCCTGCCGCGCGTGGCCGACGGTCACGCCACCGGCGCGTGTGACCGTCCCGGCGTCGGGCGCCTCGTCGCCGGCGAGCAGCTCGAGCAGGGTCGTCTTGCCCGACCCGTTGGCTCCGATGACGCCCACGCGCATGCCAGGGATCACCTGGAGGTCCAGGTCGCGGAGCACGACGTGGGAGCCGTGCGCTCTGGTCAGTCGATTGGCAGCGAGCACGTGAGCAGCCTAGTCAGATGCGTCGTCACCCGAGCACGCGGCCGGCACGCGCGACTATAGGCTGCTGGCCCATGGATCTGACGACACCCCACTTCTGGATGGGCTTCGCCCTCGTCTCGGTGTGGGCGATCGTCAGCGGCTGGTCGTTCGCTCTGCGCATGCTGCGGTATGACGAGACGCCCACGTTCTGGCGCGCCGTGTCGGTCGCGCAGGTGCTGCTGGTCGTCCAGCTCGTCATCGGTCTCGTGTTGCTGGTCCTCGGCGGACGGCCCGGCGACGGGTCGCTGTTCAACTACGTCTTCCACCCGCTCTACGGGATCGTGTTCCCACTACTGACCCTGTTCTTCGCCCACAAGTGGGCGCGCGAGGGCCGGTACCATCCGCACGTGGTGTTCGGAGTCGGCGGGCTCGTGATCTTCGGCCTGACGGCACGCGCGATGATGGTCGGACTCGGGATCGGTTGACGAACAACTCGGATGCCGATGAGGCAGACTGGGCAGCGGACATCTACAAGACTCGCACGGACGGTGCGATCATCGCGATCGCGACGAAGGGTACGTGCCAGTGGCACCATTAGCCGGATCCGACTGGGCACAACGGGCACTCGCGGCGGTGCTCGTGTTCATCGGCATCCCGGCGATCCTGTCGATCTCGGCGTTCTGGCAGGAGGCACCCATCCGGGTCGGCGAGCGGTCCCCACGCACGGTGCTCGCACCGGACCCGATCCGCGTGCAGGACCCCGAGACCACGGAGCGTGAGCGCCGCAACGCGGCGGAGAGCGTTGAACCCGTCCTGGTGCCCGACAACGAGGCGCGGGCCGCCATCGTCCAGAACGTCGACGACACCTTCGCGAGGATCGAGAAGGCGCGGGAGCCCGGCAGCGGCGACGACAAGCAGGTCCTGAGCGCAGACGAGCAGGTCGCCAGCCTCGTCGAGCAGCTGGAGCTCGGCCCGTCGCCCATCCGCGCGCTGGTCGAGCTCGACGACGAGGAGCTGGTCATCGCTCGCGCCCAGGCCGTCGAGCTGGCCCAGGACCTCGCACAGCGTGACTTCACCGAAGGTGAGATCGAGCAGACCGTCGACCGGATCGACAGCCTGCTCGCGGTCCGTAGCTTCCCGGACGACGTCGGGCAGACCGCGGTGAAGCCGATCCTCGTCGAAGCGCTGGAGCCCACGGTCCGTGTGGACGAGGAGGCGACGGCGGCGCAGCGCGAGGCGGCGGCGGCGGCGGTCGCCCCGCTGGAGAAGAGCTTCGCTCCGGGTGCCCCGGTCGTGCAGGTCGGCGACATCGTCACCGAGGTCCAGATGTCCGCGCTGCAGGCCCGCGGGCTCGAGGGCGCCGATCCGTGGCTGACCGCCGGACGCGCCCTGGCGCTGACCGCGGCGATCGCCGGCAGCCTCGGGTTCTACCTTCGTGCGTACCGGCGGGAGACGTGGGCGACGGCCCGCCTGGTGCTGCTGCTGGCGGTGCTGGTCACGCTGTTCGCACTCACCCTGCAGGCGGTCGTGCTGCTGACGTCCGGCACCGGGCCACTCGTCTACCTACTGCCGGCGGGTGCGTTCGTGATGCTGACGACGATCCTGTTCGACCCACCGGTCGGCGTCCTGATGACGATCCCGATCACCACGATCGTGTCGTTCATGGCGCCGGCGCGGCCGGGCCTGACGGCGTTCGCGGCGTTGAGCTGCCTGGCCAGCGTCCCGCTGGTCTCACGGCTGTCCGCCCGGGGCGCCCTGCGCCGGGCCGCCTGGCATTCCACGCTGGCCTACGGCGCGTTCGCCGGTGTGCTGGCCGCGGTGTTCGACGAGCCCGTCGAGGTCGGCTACGCGACGCTCGCCGGCCTGGGCGCCGGGATCCTGTCGGCGGTCATCGTCAACGCCACTCTGCCGTTCCTCGAATCGGTGTTCGGCGTGCTCACGGCGACGAGCCTGTTGGACCTCGCCGATCGCAACCACCCCCTGCTGCGCGAGCTGGAGCAGAAGGCGCTCGGCAGCTACAACCACTCGGTCGAGGTGTCGAAGATGACCGAGCGCGCCGCCCGCGCCGTCGATGCTGACAGCCTCCTGGTGAGCGTCGCCGCGCTCTACCACGACATCGGCAAGGTCCAGCGGCCCTACTTCTTCGTCGAGAACCAGTTCGGCATCGACAACCCGCACGAGAACCTCGAGCCTGAGGTGTCGGCGCGCATCATCAAGGAGCACGTCACCGACGGCATCCAGATCGCCCGCAGCTACCGCATGCCCGCCGAGATCGTCGAGGGCGTCCGCACCCACCACGGCACGACGCTGGTCGGCTACTTCTTCCGCAAGGCCGCAAACGCCGCACCGGAGGGCACCACCGTCGACGAGCGCCCCTACCGCTACGACGGCAAGAAGCCGGCGTCCAAGGAGATGGCGATCCTGATGCTGGCTGACTGCTGCGAGGGCGCGACGCGCGCGGCGGCGTTGGCGGACCGCAACCTGACCCGCGAAGCGATCGCGGGCATCGTCACCGGCCTGATCGACGACCGCGTCGAGGACGGTCAGCTCGAGGAGGCCAACATCACGTTCCGCGAGCTGCGGACGGTCCGGGAGTCGTTCATCGAGTCGTTGTGCTACGTGTACCACCCGCGGATCACGTACCCGGAGCTGCGCCCGCGGTCGACGACGGTCGGCACGCAGAACGCTCCCACCAACGGCGCGGGCAACGGCGTCACCCGCGACCGGGTCGGGGACTCCGCCGCGTCGCAGTGACACGCCGACGTGTGCGGCGGCCCCGCTCCCGGTCGCGGATCCCCGGAGCCCGCCGCTCAGCGCTCCAGACGGAAGCCGAGGTCGGCCGGGACGTCCTCGATGTCCATCTGCGCTTTCTGCAGCTTGCCGGCGTAGTCCCAGTTGACCGACTGCCACCGGGTGAACTGGTCGAGCACCCACTGACCTGACAGGCGGCTGCCGTTGCCCGACCTTCCGTTGCCGCCGAAGGGAAGATGCGCTTCGGCGCCCGACGTCGAGTTGTTGACGCTGAGCATGCCGGCCGAGACGCTCTCGCGGAAGCGGAACACGCTGCGGGGATCGGTCGTGTAGATCGCGCTCGACAATCCGTAGCCGTGCCCGTTCGAAAGCTCGATGGCCTCATCGAGCCCGTCGCACGGCATCACGCCGACCAGCGGACCGAACGTCTCGAAGCGGTACAACTCGTCATCGGGTCGCACGCCCGTGACGATGGTCGGGTGGTAGAAGATGCCGCCGTCCGCGTCGCCGAGGAAGCCCTCACGGGGGTTGTCGGCCGTGATGCGGCCGACGCCGGTGGACCCGCTGACCTCGTGGTGATCACGGATCAGGTCGAGCCAGCCCTCAAAGCGCTCCGCGAACCGGGCATCGAGCATCGGACCGTACAGCACATCCTCACGCGGATCGCCGATCACGGCCCGCGCGGTCGCCGCGGTGAACCGCTCGACGAACTGGTCGTGGGCCTCCGACGCGACGATCGCGGTGCCCAGCGACGTGCAGCGCTGGCCGGCCGTGCCGAACCCGCTGAACAGCGCGCCCTCGACGGCCAGGTCCATGTCGGCGTCGGCGAGCACGACCATCGGGTTCTTGCCACCCAGCTCGAGGCACGGCTGTTGGAGGTGGCGCCCGCACAGCGCGCCGATCTCACGGCCCACCTCGGTTGACCCGGTGAACCCGACCTTGTCGACCAGGCCCGTGTCCAGGGCCCGCTCGAGGCCGGCGAACGTGTCCTTGCCCTCGGCCAGCACCAGGTTCAGCACGCCGTCGGGCAGGCCGCCGTGGGAGAACAGCTCGAACAGCGCGTGCCCGGCGGCGGCGGCGTACTCGGCCGGCTTCCAGACGACGGTGTTGCCGCACAGCAGCGCCGGGACCAGGTACCACGAGGGCACTGCGACGGGGAAGTTGCCGGCCGTGATGATGGCGGCGACACCAACCGGCATGCGGTACGTGAACAGCTGCTTGTCACGCATCTCGCTGGGCACGGTCTGCCCGTACGGACGGCGACCCTCGCCCAGGAAGAAGTCGCAGGTGTCGATGATCTCCTGGACCTCGCCCAGCGCCTCCGCGTAGGGCTTGCCTATCTCGTCGGTCACCAGACGGGCCAGCTCCTCCTTGTTGGCCTCGACGATCCGGCCGATCTGCTGGACCACCCGCCCGCGGCGCGGCGCCGGGGTCGCGGCCCAGTCGAGCTGGGCCGCGCGCGCCGCCTCGCACGCGGCCACCAACGTGTCGGCATCACCCAGGTCGACCTCCGCGACGACCTCCTCGAGTCGGGCCGGGTTGACGTTCGTGCGCAAGGTGCTCGTGGAGCCGTGGCGCGCACCCGCGACGATCGAACTGACGTGCTTGACCATGGTCACCTCTCCGACGGCGTCGCTGCTGCACACGATGCCGTCTGGCGGCGTGTGCGTCCAGCGGATGGTCCGCATCCACCCGGCAAGCGTTAACGTGCCGGAAATCGGCTGCAAACGTGGGAGCCACGAAGCACTTCTAGTGTTGCCTCCGTGCTGGTCGCCCACCCTCGCCGTGGCGCATGCGCCACGTACCGCGGTCAGCACCATCGCACCGACCGCGGCGGGCTCTTCGGCTCGGGCCCGCCGCGGCGGTGCGCTTCTGCGTGTGCGCGACGCCACGGCGGACCCGCGGTGTGGGCGACACGTCGGGGGGGCAACACGTCGAACGTGGCCCAAACATCGCGCATACGCCGAACCCGCCCCCGCCCCGCAGTCCGCACCCCGAAGGTCGTACAGCGAACCTCGGGTTGGTGAGCGGAGTTCGGCGTGCGAGTTGGCACGGAGGTAGCGCACCGTCGGGGTCAGGAGGGGGGCTGGTGCTCCACGGTGGCGGCGTCGGTCGTCGGCCACACCGCGCGGCCGGTGTCGGCCACCGACAACAGGTCAGCGTGCAACGGCACGATGCGCACCGTGAAGCCGAACTCCCCCGACCGGGCGCAGCGGAAGCGTGCGTGGTAGCGGGCGGCTCCGCTGTGCCCGCCGTCGAGTGTCATGGGCTCGATCAGCACACCGGTGATCCGGCCGTCGGCGTCGACCGCCCCGTGCACGACCTCGACACGCACGTCATCGGCGCGCAACGCCCCGAGGTCAACCTCGGCCCGTACGTCACGCCTCGCGCCGACCGCCGTCACGGAGTCATCGGCGGTTACGCTGACGACGCGGACACCCGACCAGGACCCGTCGATGCGCTCCCGCCACGCCGACAGCGCCCTTGCGCGGGCATGGTCGTCGGCAGCCAGCGCGCGTGCCCGGTCGGCGAGCGGTACGTACAGGTCGGTCACGTACTCGCGCACCATCCGCGACGCCAGCACCCGCGGCCCGAGCGTCCGCAGCGACCGGCGCACCCGTGCCAGCCACCGGCGCGGCAGCGGACCGGTCGAACGGTCGTAGAACATCGGGACCATGACGTGCTCGATCACGTCGAACAGGGACTGCACGTCGGCCGCGTCCTGCTGGCCGACGTCTCCGAGGTCGTCGTCGCTGCCGATGGCGAAGCCGTTGTCGCCGTCGTACATCTCGCCCACCGGCCGTCCAGCGTCGGGCAATGCAGCGCGCCGTTGAGCACGGCTTTCTGACCCGACGTGCCATACGCCTCGTGGGGGCGGCGCGGCGTGTTGAGCCACACGTCCACGCCGGAGTACAGGGAACGCGCGATGCCGATGTCGTAGTCCTCGACGAACACCAGGCGTGTGCGCAGGTCCGGGTCGGCGCTGAAGTGGATGAGCTGGCGGATCAGGTCCTTGCCGAGGTCGTCCCGGGGATGGGCCTTGCCGGCGAACACGAAGAACTGCACTGGACGGTCAGTCGCGAGCAGTAGCCGGCGCAGACGCTCGGGGTGGCGCAGCAGCAGGGCGCCGCGCTTGTACTCCGCGAATCGGCGGGCGAAGCCGATCGTCAGCGCGCCGGGTCGCCGATGTCATCGGTCCACTCGAGCGCGGTCGCCCGCTCGCCACGCCGCTGCACCTGGGCGCGCACGGCGCTGCGCACACGTCCGAGCATGCGCTCGCGGGCCCGCTCGCGAGCCCGCCACAAGCGTCGTCGGTGATCTCGTCGACGCGGTCCCAGGCCAGCGGGTTGTCCGGCCAGTCCGGCGCGAGGTGGCGCTCGTACAGGTCGGCCATCTCGAGACCGATCCACGTCAAGGCGTGGACACCGTTGGTCACCGACGTGATCGGAGTCTCCTCCTCGGGCAGGTCGGGCCACAGCGCGGAGAACGTCCGGCGCGAGACCCGCGCGTGCAGCTGGGACACGCCGTTGGCAAGCGCTGACAGCCGCAGGCCGAGCACGGCCACGTTGAACGGCTCGTGCGGGCCGGGCGTGTGCTGGCCCAGGGCGAGGACGCGGTCGACTTACGCCGCACGACGCCGCGACGTCCGGCAGGTACCGGCGCATCAGGTCGGCCGGAAACTTGTCGATGCCCGCCGGCACCGGCGTGTGGGTGGTGAACAGCACGCCGGCGCGGGCGGCCTCGACCGCCTCGTCGAACGACAGCCCGTCATCGTTGATCAGGCTCCGGACACGTTCCAACTGCAGGAACCCCGCGTGGCCCTCGTTGGAGTGGAACAGCTCGGGCGTGGCCGGCACCTCGCCCATCGCGATCGCCGGGCGCAGCGCCCGCACCCCGCCGATGCCCAGCACCAGCTCCTGGCGCAGGCGGTGTTCGGTGTCGCCGCCGTAGAGCCGATCCGTGACCTCGCGGTCGGCCTGCGCGTTGCGCGGGTGGTCCGTGTCGAGCAGCAGCAGCGGCACGCGACCGACGTCGGCCTTCCAGATCTGGCACGCGACCTGCGCGCCGGCGAGGTCCACCGACACGGTCGCCGGCTCGCCGTCGATCTCGAGGCGGCGCAGCGGCAGGGAGTGCGGGTTGAGATCCGGATAGCGCTCACGTTGCCAGCCGTCGGCGTCGAGATACTGGTTGAAGTAGCCATGGCGGTACAGCAGGCCGACGGCGACCATTGGGAGTCCGGGGCGTCGCTCGCCGCCTTGAGGTGGTCACCCGCCAGGACGCCGAGGCCACCCGAGTAGGTCAGCAGCACGTGGGTCAGCCCGAACTCGGGCGAGAAGTAGGCCACGACCGGCAGCGTCCGGTCGTCGCTGGTGGCCCACCGCGGACCCTGCAGATACGCCGCGAGGTCGCTGTGCTGACGCATGAGCGCGGCGACGAACGCGCGGTCGGCGGCCAGCCCCGAGATGCGCGCCGGCTCCAGCGCGCCCAGCAGGGCCACAGGGTTGCCGGTCGCCTCCCACAGCGTCGGATCGGCCCAGCGGACGAGCTCCCGGGTCTGGTGGTCCCATACCCAGCGCAGGTTCGTCGCGAGCTGGTGCAACGGCTGCAGCTCGGCTGGCAGGGACGGTCGCACCTGGAACGTGCGCAACGCTTCGATCACGGGCCGTTGCCTTCATCATGTGGTGATCGAGGGTCCACGCCGCACCGGGCGCCCGCCGACGGGGTCCGGGTGCGACGTGGCGACGTCGCAGCCTAGCCGCCGCGGTCGGCCGGCTCCGCTCCTGCATCCGCATCTCTCCAGCACCCTGCGACTCGAACGCCAGCCAAACGACCCGGCTCCGGAAACAGGCCCCACGATCCCAGTCCGGCGAAGCCGGTCCACCAGTCGTTCGTGGAACCAGGCCCCACGATCCCAGTCCGGCGAAGCCGGTCCACCAGTCGTTCGTGGAACCAGGCCCCACGAAGAAATCCGGCGGCGAGCGCGCGTAGGCTGCCCGCCGGATCGGGTAACACCACTGACAGGGTGCTGCTCGCTGGCGGCCTTCGTCCCTGGCCGAACGGAGCGCGGAGCCCGACACGCGATGACGTAGCCCACGTGGAGGACCAGTGAAGAACCGAGTCGTCATCTCGAGCATCACGCCCACGGTCGATGCAGGCCGCTACGCCGTCAAGGCCGTCCTCGGAGACGACGTCATCGTCCGCGCCGACATCCTCCGCGAGGCTCACGACCTCCTGGCCGCGTGCATCCGCTTCCGCGGCCCCGACGACACGCGCTGGCGCGAGGCTCCGATGCGGGAGGACGTCAACGACCGCTGGTACGGGGCGTTCCCGGTTGACGCCGTCGGGCCGTGGCGGTACGCCGTCATGGCGTGGACCGACCACTACCGGTCGTGGCTGCGTGGGATCCGCCGGAAGGTCGAAGCCGAGACCAGCGACGTCGAGCTCGGGTTCGCCGACGGCGCCCTCCTGCTGGAGCGACGGCTGGAGCGGCTGCCGCGCGCCGCGAAGGAGGTGCTGACAGAGGCCATCGAGGTCATGCGTGGCGACGTCGGGCCGGCCCGCAAGCTGGCGGCGGCAGCCGACGAGGACCTGCTGGCGCTGCTGGACCGCCATCCGGAGCGGCTGGACCGGACGATCTCCAGGCCCGACCTCCCGCTGTGGGTTGATCGCGAGCGCGGCAGGTTCAGCACCTGGTACGAGCTGTTCCCCCGCTCGTACGGCGCGACCGAGACGACCAGCGGCACCTTCGCCGACGCCGCCAAGCGCCTGCCGGCGATCGCGGGAATGGGCTTCGACGTCGTCTACCTCCCGCCGATCCACCCCATCGGCACCACCAACCGCAAGGGCACGGGCGGCCCGCACGACCTGGATCCCAGCCCCGACGCGCCAGGGGTGCCGTGGGCGATCGGCAACGCCGATGGTGGGCACATGTCGGTGCACCCCGATCTGGGCACCATCGAGGACTTCGACGCCTTCGTGGCCGAGACGCGCGCCAACGGCATGGAGGTCGCGCTTGACTTCGCGATCCAGTGCTCACCGGACCACCCGTGGGTCACCGAGCACCCGGACTGGTTCCGCCACCGCGCCGACGGGTCGATCGCCTACGCCGAGAACCCGCCCAAGAAGTACCACGACATCTATCCGATCGACTTCGACACGCCCGACATCGACGGACTGACCGCGGAGCTCAAGCGCGTGGTCGAGTTCTGGATCGGCCACGACGTCAAGATCTTCCGCGTCGACAACCCGCACACCAAGGCGCTGCCGTTCTGGGAGTGGTTGATCGCCGAGATCCACGCCGAACACGCCGACGTGCTGTTCCTCGCCGAGGCGTTCACGCGACCGAAGATGATGCAGACGCTGGCCAAGCTCGGCTTCAGCCAGAGCTACACGTACTTCACGTGGCGCAACTACAAGCACGAGCTGATCGACTACGTCACCGAGCTCGCACACGGCGAGATGGCCGACTATTACCGGCCGAACTTCTGGCCGAACACACCCGACATCCTGCACGAGTACCTGCAGCACGGCGGTCGGCCCGCGTTCAAGGTCCGCGTGGTGCTGGCGGCGCTGCTGTCGCCGTCATGGGGGATGTACTCGGGGTACGAGCTCGTCGAGAACACCCCGCTGCAGGAGGGCAGCGAGGAATACCTGCGGTCCGAGAAGTACGCCTACCGTCCCCGGGACTGGGACCAGCCGCACAGCCTCGCGCCCTACATCACGCGGATCAACTCGATCCGGCGGTCGTTCGTCGCGTTCCGGCGGCTGCGCAACGTGTGGTTCCATCACATCGACAACGATGAGATGCTGTGCTACTCCAAGGTCGGAGCCGACCGCAGCGACGCGGTGCTCGTCGTCGTCAACCTCAACCCGTTCGAGCCGCGGGACGCGACGACCTGGCTCGACATGTGGCAGCTGGGGCTCGAGCACGCCGGACCGTTCGAGGCCTACGACCTGCTGACCGAGACATCACACATCTGGCACGGACCCGCGAACTACGTCCGTCTAGACCCGTCTCACGAACCTGCGCACGTGTTCGCGCTGCGTGCGCTGTAGCCCCACCCGACCCCACAGGCCGCGAGAGAAGGGGCGCAATCCGTGGTCCTGACCGACGATCGTCAGTGGTTCAAGCACGCGATCTTCTACGAGGTGCTGATCCGCGGATTCCACGACTCGGACAACAACGGCACCGGGGACCTGCGGGGGCTGCTGGAGAAGCTCGACTACGTGCAATGGCTCGGCGTGGACTGCATCTGGCTGCTGCCGTTCTTCGAGTCCCCGCTGCGCGACGGCGGCTACGACATCTCAGACTTCTACACGGTCCTGCCGGAGTACGGCACGGTCGAGGACCTCGAAGCCGTCATTGAGGGCGCCCACGCGCAAGGCATGCGCGTCATCGCGGACCTGGTCATGAACCACACGTCGGACCGGCACCCGTGGTTCGTCGAGTCGCGCCAGCCGGGTTCGGCCAAGCGCGACTGGTACGTGTGGAGCGACGACAACGAGCGGTACCCGGACGCCCGCATCATCTTCCACGACACCGAGACAACGAACTGGACCTGGGATCCTGTCGCTGGCCAGTACTACTGGCACCGCTTCTTCAATCACCAGCCCGACCTGAACTACGCCAACCCCGAGGTCGCCGACGCGATGCTCGACGTCGTGCGCTTCTGGATGGACCGGGGCCTCGACGGCTACCGCATGGACGCGGTCCCCTACCTGTTCGAGCGTGACGGCACCGACTGCGAGAACCTGCCCGAGACCCACGAGTTCCTGCGGCGGGTGCGCAAGGTGGTCGACGACGAGTACGACAACCGCCTGCTGCTGGCCGAGGCCAACCAGTGGCCCGACGACGTCGTGGACTACTTCGGTGACGGTGACGAGTGCCACATGGCGTTCCACTTCCCGGTGATGCCGCGCATGTTCATGGCCGCGCGCAAGGAGGAGGCGCTGCCGATCGTCGAGATCCTGGAGGCGACACCAGAGATCCCCGACAACTGCCAGTGGGGCATCTTCCTGCGCAACCACGACGAGCTGACGCTCGAGATGGTCACCGACGAGGAACGCGACTACTTGTACGCCGAGTATGCGACCGATCCCAGGATGGTGTCCAACACCGGGATCCGCCGCCGCCTGGCGACGCTGCTCGAGAACGACCGCCGCCTGATCGAGCTGTTCCACGCGCTGCTCTTCAGCCTGCCGGGCTCACCGGTGATGTACTACGGCGACGAGCTCGGCATGGGCGACAACATCTTCCTGGGTGACCGTGACGGCGTGCGCACCCCGATGCAGTGGAGCATCGACCGCAACGCGGGGTTCTCGCGGGCGGAGTTCGCCGAGCTGTACCTGCCGCCGGTCATGGACCAGGTCTACAGCTATCAGGCGCTCAACGTCGAGGCACAGCGGCGCGACCCGAACTCGCTGCTGCAGTGGGTGCGCTCGATGATCCACATCCGCAAGCGGCACCCGGTGTTCGGCGCTGGCGACTTCGAAGCGCTGCACCCTTCGAACGCCCGGGTGCTCGCGTTCCTGCGCTCGACCTTCGACGATACCGTGCTCGTGGTTGCCAACATGTCGGGCAACGCGCAGTATGTCGAGCTGGACCTGTCGCGCTTCGCCGGCCACAACCCAGTCGAGATGCTCGGCGGAACCTGGTTCCCCCGGATCGGTGAGCTGCCCTACCTGCTGACGCTCGGGCCGCACGGCTTCTACTGGTTCCGCATCGCCCCGGACCAGCATCCGTCCTGGAGCGACGCGCGGTGACGGCCGGCGCGCAACCGCTGGCAGCGTGGCTGCAGGGCCAGCGCTGGTTCCAGGGCAAGGACCGCACCGTCGACACGGTCACGGTCGTCGACAGCGCGACCCTGCTGTCGCTGGCGCGCTGGCTGCTGGCCGAGGTGCGCTACGAGCGGGATGCGCCGGAGCTGTACCAGCTGGTGCTCGTCGACACCGACGACGCCGCGCACGCCGGAACACCAACGGTGACAGTGGAGGGGAGCGCATGGACCGACGCGACCGCGGACCCCGTCGTGCTCGGCGAGCTCGCTCGCCTCGCCGCGGGCGGCGGCCGGATCCCAACCGAGCGCGGCGGGGTGATCGAGGGGCTGCCGTGCGCCGCGACCCATGTGCCGGCTGACGGCCGGCCCCTCGGGGTCGAGCAGTCCAACACCAGCGTCGTGTTCGGCGGCAGCGCCGTGCTCAAGCTGTTCCGGCGGCTCGACACCGGAGTCAACCCCGACATCGAGCTGACCGCCGCCCTGACCAGGGTCGACAGCGCCGACGTCCCCGCGCAGATCGGGGCGCTGACACTGCGCCGCGAAGCCGATGACACACCGCTGGGCGTCGTCAGCACGTTCGTCGCGCGCGGTCGGGACGCCTGGCGCCTCGCGGTCGCCGATGCCTCGGAGGCACTGGTCTACGACGCCACGCCACCCGGCGACCGCGACCTGATCCGTGCGCTCGGCGAGCTCGGCGCCGCGACCTCGCGCGTCCACGCCGACCTCGCGCGCGCACTGCCCAGCCGAGCCGCGACCCGCGACGATGTGGAGGGCTGGGTTGCCGAGGTCCACCAGCAGGTCGACTGGGTCCTCGGGGAGCGGCCGATCGAGGGCGTCGACACAGCAGCCCTGCACGGCGCGGTCGACGCCGCCGCCGATCAGATCGACGACGCCGGTGTGGTGTCGCGCATCCACGGTGATCTGCACCTGGGCCAGGTGCTCGCCAGCCCGGACGGCTGGAAGCTGCTCGACTTCGAAGGTGAGCCCGCCGCGCCCGTCGAGCAGCGCCGCGCCCCTGGCCCACCGGCGAGGGACATCGCCGGGATGCTGCGCTCGTTCGACTACGCCGCGGCGGCGGGAGAATTCGCGGCACCGGTGTCTGCGACACAGGACGCGGCGTCCGACGCACCCGGTACCGCCGGGCTGCCGGCGCCGCTCGAGGCGTGGCGGGACGCCGCACGCGACAGCTACCTGGCGGGATATGAGGCCGCCGCCGCGACACGGGTCGACCCGGCCATGCTCGCACTGTTCGAACTGCACAAGGCGGTCTACGAGATCGCCTACGAACGGGCCTACCGGCCCGACTGGCTCGCCATCCCGGCCGGAGGTGTCCAGCGGATCCTGGACCGTGTGATCCCCGACGCGCAGGGAACGGTCAGTCCGACGAGAGGACGACAGATGGCATCCACCGCATGGCACGCCGGACGTGATGACGTCGACGCGCTGCTCCGGGGCACCCACACGAACCCGCACCGCGTGCTCGGCCTGCACGAGCACCGCGACGGCACCGTCGTGCGTGTCCTGCGCCCGGACGTCGCCGAGGTCGAGGTGGTCTGGGGCGAGGGCGCGACGACGGGCGACGGCCAGCGGGAGGCCGGGACCGAGCGGTCCGTCACGGCCAAACGGACCGCCGACGGCGGCCTGTTCGAGGCGCTCGTGCCCGCCAAGCTGACCGCCGACGGCTACCGGCTGCGCATGCGCAGTCACGAGGGCGTCGAGTTCATGGCACGGGACCCGTACGCGTTCTGGCCGACGCTCGGCGACACCGATCTGCACCTGGCCGGTGAGGGCCGGCACGAGGAGCTGTGGCGCCGGCTCGGCGCGCAGGTCGCGACGATCGACGGCGTCGAGGGCACGGCGTTCGCCGTATGGGCACCCAACGCGCAGTCAGTGCGCGTGGTCGGGAACTTCAACGACTGGGACGGCCGGCGGCACCCAATGCGCGTGCTCGGCACCGGGATCTGGGAGCTGTTCGTCCCCGACGTGGGTGACGGCACGATCTACAAGTACGAGGTCCTGCGCGCCGACGGGGACCTGACGCTGCACGCCGACCCGTTCGCCTTCCACACCCAGACGCCGCCGGACAACGCCAGCCGCGTCTTCGTGTCAACCCACGAGTGGCAGGACGGCGACTGGATGACCAGCCGACCCGAGCAGCAGTGGCACGAGCAGCCGCTGTCGATCTACGAGGTGCACCTCGGCTCGTGGCGCCACGACGACGGCCGGCCACTGACGTACCGCGAGCTGGCCCACCAGCTGGCGGACCACGCCGACGAGCTTGGCTTCACCCACGTCGAGATGCTCCCCGTCGCCGAGCACCCGTTCGCAGGTTCGTGGGGCTACCAGGTCACCGGGCAGTTCGCGCCGACGTCGCGCTTCGGCTCCCCCGACGACTTCCGCTACCTCATCAACCACCTGCACCAGCGGGGCGTCGGGGTGATCGTGGACTGGGTCCCCGCGCACTTCCCCAAAGACGAGTGGGCGCTGGCCCGCTTCGACGGCACCGCTCTGTACGAGCACGCCGACCCACGCCAGGGCGAGCATCCCGACTGGGGCACGCTGGTCTACAACTTCGGTCGCAACGAGGTCCGCAACTTCCTGCTGGCCAGCGCGCTGTACTGGCTCGAGGAGCTGCACGTCGACGGCCTGCGGGTCGACGCGGTCGCGTCGATGCTGTACCTGGACTACTCGCGCGAGGAGGGCGAGTGGGTCCCCAACGCGTACGGAGGCAACGAGAACCTCGAGGCGATCGAATTCCTCAAGCAGACCGCGACCACGGTCTACGGCCGCAACCCCGGCGCACTGCTGATCGCCGAGGAGTCGACCGCGTGGCCGGGCGTGTCGCGCCCGGTGCACCTCGGCGGCCTGGGCTTCGGCTTCAAGTGGAACATGGGGTGGATGCACGACACCCTGTCGTACTTCTCCCGCGACCCGATCCACCGGCGCTTCCACCACAACGAGCTGACGTTCGGCCTGCTGTACGCCTGGAGCGAGAACTACGTGCTGCCGCTGTCGCACGACGAGGTCGTGCACGGCAAGCGCAGCCTGCTCGACAAGATGCCGGGCGACCGTTGGCAGCAGTTCGCGAACCTGCGGGCGCTGTACGGCTACATGTGGGCCCACCCCGGCAAGCAGCTGCTGTTCATGGGCGGTGAGTTCGGCCAGTGGCGGGAGTGGAGCGAGGACCGGCCACTCGACTGGGACCTGCTTGCAGAGGCCGATCACCGTGGGCTGCGCCACCTCGTCGGCGATCTGAACCACGCTTACCGGGAGCTGCCGTCGCTGTGGGAGCGCGACCACGATCCCGAGGGGTTCCGCTGGATCGACGCCAACAACGCCGACGCCAACCTGCTGTCGTTCGTGCGCTACAGCGCTGACGGGCAGTCGCTGGTGTGCATCGTGAACCTGTCACCGGTCCCCCGCGACGACCAGCGGTTCGGCATGCCACAGGCCGGGCGGTGGCGTGAGCGTCTCAACACCGACGCCGAGAGCTACGGCGGCGGCAACCTCGGCAACATGGGCGTCATCGAGGCCACCGACGAGCCGTGGCATGGGATGACGGCGTCCGCGCAGGTGTTCGTCCCGCCGCTGACCACCCTGTGGCTGGTCCCCGACGACGCCACCTGACCTCCCCACCCGACGTTCGCCACACCACCCTGGTCGCTGTGTCGACCGTCACCGCCGACGCACGAGCTCGGCGGCAAGCGCACCAACGAGGGTCGGGGTGATGCGGCCGTCGCCGAGCGCCAGCTCGGTCAGGTCGTTGAACGCCCGGGACGCGGCGGCAGCGCGCACCCCCGCGCGGCGCACCGCCCGAACGTCGAGCAGCGCCGACGCCACCCGTGTGTGCCGCAGGTGCCATCCCAGCCGGCGCCCGAGCTGCCGCGCGTAGCTGGGACCGGGGGCCGCGGCCGCGACGGCGGCGCGTCCGGCGAGCGCGCCGGACAGCAGGGCGTAGAAGATGCCCTCACCGGACAAGGGGTTGATCAACGACGCAGCGTCGCCGGCCAGCAGCACACGCCCGTCGAAGAGCGGCGGCCGCCACGTCGAGAGCGCGAGGTGATGGGCCCGGAGGTCGCGGACCGGACCGCCGGCAACGGCCGCCACGCGCCGCTCGAGCGTCCTGCGCAGAGGCCCATCGGACGGCGACCGGCGCAATGCGGCGACCGTCGTTCCCCATCCGACGTTGGCCGTCCCGTCGCCGATCGCGAACGACCACCCGTACGCGGGCCAATGCGCGTCGTCGATCACGATCCGCTGATCGAGCGCGCCGCCGACCGCCGCGTAGCCGCGCATCGCGACCGCGACCGCCCGCTCGGGATTGCGGCCGTGCCCCAGCAGGCGGCGGATCCGCGAGTTCGCGCCGTCCGCGGCGACGACCGCACGCGCAGCGAACGTGCCGTCCAGGACCACGTGCCCACCGCGCCGTTCCAGCCGTCGGACGTGGTGGCGCGAGACGCACGCACCAGCGGTGACCGCCGCGGAGCGGAGGCGGTCGTCGAACACCCGCCGTGGCACGGTGTGCGTGGCATCATGCAGCACCGCGCGGACGACGACCTGGCCGTCCGACAGCTCGAACCGCGACACCCGTGGGTAGCCGGCCAGCGCGGACGTCGCGCCGAGGGCATCGAGCACCCGGACCGCGTGCGGGCCGACCGCGTCGCCGCATGCCTTGTCGCGGGGGAAACGGGCGCGGTCGAGCAGCAGGACGGAGCTGTCGGGTCGCGCCGCCCTGGCCGCCAGCGCAGCAGCCGACCCCGCGGGCCCTGCACCGACGATCACGAGGTCGTGCACACCCGAGAGTCTCACATGCGCCCGACGACAGCGCGACGCCCGCGTCGCGCTGGCTGCTTCGCGGTCACCGCCTTCGGGCGATATCGTGCTGACGCACGCTCATGACTCTGCCTGGAGCTGGTCTTGGCTGACCTTCCGTTGCTCTCGACGCTGATCTGGCTGCCCGCGGTGGCCGCGCTCGTGGTGGCGGTGATCCCCGCGCACCGTGCCGAGGCCATCCGCATCGTCACGTTGGCGGCAACGGTCATCGTCTTCGTGCTGTCGCTCGCCCTGTTCCCCGCCTTCGAGGTGGGCGAGCCGGGCTTCCAGCTGGTGGAGAAGGTCCCGTGGATCCCCGCGTGGGGTGTCAACTACCAGGTCGGCGTCGACGGCATCACCTGGCCGCTGGTCATGCTGTCGACGTTCATCATCCCGGTGGCCGTGCTGGCCACCTGGGGACACGTCAGCGAGCGCACCAAGGCCTTCTACATCGCGGTGCTGGCGCTGGAGACCGCCGTGATCGGCGTGTTCACCGCGCTGGACCTGATCCTGTTCTACGTGTTCTTCGAGGCCATGTTGGTGCCGATGTACGCGCTGATCGGCGTGTGGGGCGGTGAGAACCGCCGGTACGCGGCGGTCAAGTTCTTCCTGTACACGCTGATCGGCGGGCTGCTGATGCTTGTCGCGATCCTGTACCTGTACTTCAAGGGCGGCGCCAGCACGTTCGACTACCAGGCGCTGCGCGGGCTCGCGCTCACCGACACCGAGCAGATCTGGCTGTTCCTGGCATTCTTCATCGCGTTCGCGATCAAGGTGCCACTGTTCCCGTTCCACACGTGGCTCCCTGACGCCCACACCGAGGCGCCGACGATCGGCTCTGTCGACCTGGCGGCGATCCTGCTGAAGATCGGCGGGTACGGGATCATCCGCTTCTCGCTCCCGTACTTCCCCGACGCCACGCAGAGCCTGGCGCCGACGATCATGGGTCTGGCCGTCGTCGGCGTGCTGTACGGCGCGCTGGTCGCCATGGTCCAGCCCGACATCAAGAAGCTGGTCGCCTACTCGTCGGTCGCACACATGGGCTTCGTCGTGCTGGGCGTGTTCGCGCTGAATGCGCAAAGCACGTCGGGCAGCGTCGTGCAGATGGTCAACCACGGGCTGTCGACAGGTGCGCTGTTCATCCTGATCGGGTTCATGTACGAGCGAACCCACTCCCGCAGGATCGCCGACTACTCGGGACTGGCCAAGGCCACGCCCGTGTTCGGCGGGCTGTTCCTGGTCGTCGCACTCTCGTCACTCGCGCTGCCCGGCCTCAACGGGTTCGTCGGAGAGTTCCCGATCCTGATCGGTGCGTTCCAGACCACACCGTGGGCGGCGGTGCTCGCCGCGTTCGGCGTGATCTTCGCCGCCCTCTACCTGTTGTGGGCCTACCAGCGCATGTTCCACGGTCCAGTCGAGGGGCGCGCCGTCGGCATGACCGACCTGACCGTGCGCGAGAAGGTCGTGATGGTGCCGCTGATCGTCGTGATCGTCGGCATCGGCCTGTACCCCAAGCCGTTGTACGAGCGTGTGACCCCGACGGTCGACGCGATCCTGGCCGAGGTCGACGCGCCAGGCGCGGCCAGTGCCGCGGAGCCCGCAAACTAGCGACGGAATCGCGAGGCTCCCGTGACCGATCTCGGCGTGCTCCCGCTGCGCCATGGTCCGGTCGTGCACGACGACGGCACCGTTACCTTCCGCGTCTGGGCGCCCCGCGCCGACCGGGTCGAGGTCGTCCTCGACGGACGGCGCGAGGCGTTGACCGGCGGTGATCACGGCTGGTTCGCGCGCCGGCTGCCGGCTCCGGGAGACGGGCGCTACGCCTTCAGCCTGGACGGAGGTGACCGGCGACCCGACCCCGCATCACAGCGCCAGCCCGACGGCGTCCACGCCGCATCGGCGATCGTGAACCGTGCGTTCGACTGGTCCGCCGCGGAGGACGACTGGCAGCCGACGCCGTTGGCCAGCGCCGTCGTCTACGAGCTGCACGTCGGCACGTTCACCGACGCCGGAACGTTCGCCGCGGCCGCCGAGCACCTGCCAGACCTCGCCGCCGTGGGCATCACACACGTGGAGGTCATGCCCGTCGCCGCGTTCAACGGGCCGCGCGGATGGGGCTACGACGGGGTGTGCTGGTACGCCGTGCACGAGGCGTACGGCGGTCCGGCGGCGTTCGCCGCCTTCGTCGACGCCTGCCACCGCCATGGCCTGGCGGTCATCCTCGACGTCGTCTACAACCACTTCGGCCCGAGCGGCAGCTACCACGCCGAGTTCGGCCCGTACCTGACCGAGGCGCACTCGACACCGTGGGGGTCGGCGATCAACCTCGACGAGGCCGGCGCCGACGCCGTGCGTGCGTTCATCGTCGACAGCGCGCGCATGTGGCTGGCCGACTTCCACGTCGACGCGCTGCGGCTCGACGCCGTGCACGCTCTCCACGACGGTTCGGCGACCCACATCCTGGAGCAGCTCTCGGCGTCCGTGGACCGGCTCGCCGAGCAGGTGGGCCGTCCTCTGGCGCTCATCGCCGAGTCGGACCTGCAGGATCCGCGGACCGTCGCGCCACGGGCGGGCGGGGGCCGGGGGCTCACCGCGCAGTGGCTCGACGACCTGCACCACGCGCTGCACGTGACCGTGACCGACGAGCACGACGGCTACTACGCCGACTACGCCGGCCTGCCCGACGTCGCGACGGCGTGGACCGACGCGTTCGTGTACGGCGGGCGATGGTCGCCGTACCGGCAGCGCACCGTGGGAGCGCGGGTGCCGACCGACGTGTCGGGCAGGCGGTTCGTCGCGTGCATCCAGAACCACGACCAGATCGGCAACCGCGCCCGAGGCGACCGGCTGACCACGCTGGTCGATGCCGACCGGGTCCGCTGCGCCATCGCGCTGCTGTGCCTGTCGCCGACCGTGCCGATGCTCTTCATGGGCGAGGAGTACGGCGAGACGCGGCCGTTCCTGTACTTCTCCAGCCATCGCGAGGACTGGCTGGCCGAGGCGGTCCGGGCGGGCCGGCGCGAGGAGTTCGCCGCGTTCAGCGCGTTCAGCGGCACCGAGGTGCCCGACCCGCAGGTGATTGAGACCTTCGCGTCCAGCACCCTGGACCGGACCGTCGCCGCCACGCAGGACGGACGGGCGCGCCGGCAGCTGTGGTCCGATCTGCTCGCGCTGCGTCGGACCGAGCCGGCGTTGGCGACCGGCGACCGCCGGCTCGTGCGGCCCGTGCACGTTACGCCGACCCGCCTCGCGGTCCTGCGCGACGGACCCGACGGCGCTCCCGCGGTCATCGTTGTGGCGAACGCCGCCGACCTGGAGGTGACCCTCACCCTGCCGGTCGAAGGTACCTGGGAGCTGCGCTGGTCGAGCACCGCGTCCGCCTACGGCGGGGCGGACGCGTCGGCGACGCTGGAGCACCGGGACGGCGCCGTGGCCTGCGCCCTGCCACGGTGTTCGGTCGCGTTGCTCACGTCTGCCGACGCGTAGGAGGCCCGAGGCGGCACACTACGTCGCATGATCGCGATGTCACCCGAGGAGTTCGAACGGGCCGTCGCCGACGGCCTTGACGCGGTGCCGGACGAGCTCGCCGCGGCCATGAGCAACGTTGCCATCGTCATCGACGACGAGAGCCCACCTGACGAGCCCGAGCTGTTCGGTCTCTACATCGGGGTGCCGCTGACCGAGCGCGACGAGTGGTGGGCGGCTGGCAGCCTGCCGGATCGCATCACGATCTTCCGCGGCCCGATCATGCGCCACTGCGACACTGCCGACGACGTGCGCCACCAGGTGACCGTCACCGTCGTGCACGAGATCGCCCACCACTTCGGCATCGACGACGACCGCCTGCACGAGCTGGGGTGGAGCTGAGGCAACCGCTACTCCACGCTGAAGGGCACGCGCCCGATCAAGCCGCTTCCACCGCGTAGCCGGCGACGGTGTCGGCCAGTCGCAGATCGAACGCGCGACCGATGCCCGTGCCCTCGCATGGTCGGCCGTCGCCACCGTCGTCGACCGGCACCCGGACGAGCTGCCGCTCGTCGACGACGTCCACGACGAAGGTCGGCGTCACAACGCACCCCCACCGATCCAAACCACCTTGGCGTCCCATCCGGCCCAGGGCGGACGACCTCGGGAGCCCGACCGAGCGTGCCGATCTCATCGGCGGCGACCTGTTCGCTCACCCGCACGCGCACGACGGCGTCGGATACGCCGAGCACCCGCAGCGGCACGTCGGAGGCCGTCATCGACGACGCGGCGGGCGCCCGTCCGGCGGGTGTCGCCCGCCTACCCCACAGTTCGACACCCGCGGTCGGCGTGCGCTCGACGGTGGCAGACGACGATGACGCGGCGCCCGCGCACGCCGCGACCAGGGCGGCGAGCGCCGCCAGCGCAAGGATTCGCTGCGGCAGGCGACCGGAGTCGTTCGGCCGACGCCGCGTGGCATGGCTCAGTCGCCGTTGGCGGGTGCGGATCCGCCGACGTCGTCGCCGGGTGCGGATCCGCCGAGGTCGTCGGCGGTCCGCTGGAGCACGGCGACGGGCATGTTGCCCAGCAACGACGACACCTCGATCTCGTCGCCGATCTCACCGGATCCGGTCGAGAACGCGTCGCGGTAGGTGCCCTGCAGGAACCCGGGCACCCGCACGGTCGTGTCGCCCCACACGTCGCCGACCGGTGGCTCGTCGGTGTCGCCCATGACCGCCCCCGGCAGTCGTGGCGCGACGACCAGCAGCGCGTCGGAGGCGTCGGATGACACCCGCGCGAACGCGACGACGTGGTCGGCCCAGGCCCCGCTGACATCCAAGGCGAGGTAGCCGCTGCCGACACCGACGCACGTCGGGTGCTCCGCACGGGCGCGCAGGGCACGGTGAAGCACGAGGGCCTTGATCCGACCATCGCGCCGCGTGGCGACCAGGTCGTCGACCGGGACGTCTGCCAGGCCGTCGAGCAGCTCGCGACGCGCGTCGAACGGTACCGTTCGGCGGTTGTCCGGGTCGACGAGGGAGTCGTCCCAGGTCTCGGTGCCCTGGTAGCAGTCGGGCACGCCGGGGGACAGCGTGCGCAACACGACCTGGCCGAGGCCCGACACCATGCCGATCTCGCCCGCCCGGGTGATGACCGTGCGCAGTGCCTCCGGGGCCGTGTCGGCAGCCAGCAGGGTGCGCGCGAACGCCTGCAACCGGTCCTCGAACGTCTCGTCGGGATCAGTCCAACTGGTGTACAGGCCGGCCTCGCGCTCGCCCTTGACCACGTACGCCGCGAGCCGGTCGCGGTGCTCGTCGGTGGGATCGCCCTCCAGCGGCCACAGCCCGACCACGGTCTGGTAGATCAGGTACCGGGACTGCGCCGGCAACGCGTTGGCCTCGTCGACCTCCTCGCACGCGTCGACCGCGGCACGCCAGAGGTCGATGAGCTCGGACACCGCAGCCATGCGCAGGCGCAGGTCCTCGCCGCGCTTGGTGTCCTGTGTCGCCGTCGTCAGCATCGTCTGCGGCGCACGCTCCGCGCGGTCGGCGTTCGCCTGCTGGAACTGCTCGACCGTGCGCCCGGGACGCGACGGATCCGCGCCGACCTCGCAGGCCGCGAGCAGGGTCCGGTAGCGGTAGAACGCGGTGTCCTCGGTGCCCTTCGCGGTCACGGCCGCACACAGCTGCTGGAACCGGGCGATGACGTCCAGCAACGCCTGACCCGTGCCGACCTCGCCCGCCAATAGCTCCTCGACGAAGTCCCACAGCACTGCGGGCACCGCACCGTCGGATGCACGGGCCCGTTCGATCGCGCCGGCGATCTGGGTGCGGTCGCGCTCGTGCGCTGCCCCGGTCTCGGGGTCGACGTAGGACCGGTACACGGCGAACTGCGCGAGCGTCCCGGCCAGCAACGCACGGCACCAGTCCAGCGTCACGTCGCGCACCTGCGGATGCTGCTGTGTGACGCGCCACAGCCCGTGTGCCACGCGGTCGAGGTCGGCCCGCAGGCCCGCTTCGAGGACGGCGGTCTTGCCCTCGACCGCGAGCTCGGTGTACGGGCGTCCGCCACCGAGCCGCCCGTCGATCTCGCGCAGCTCCGGCAGTGCGTCGGCGTCGATGTAGAGCCCGAGCACGTCGTTGCAGAAGTCGTAGCCCGTGGTCCCCGCGACGCCCCACCCCGGCAGGCGCTCACCCGGGTAGAGGACCTTCTCGACCACGATCCACACGCCCGTCCGGTTGCGGAGTTGCTGCAGGTAGCGCTCGGGATCGCGCAGGCCGTCAGGGTGGTCGATCCGCAGACCCGAGATCACGCCGTCGAGGACGAGATCGAGGACCCCGCTGTGGGTCCGTTCGAACACCTCCGGGACCTCGACGCGGACCGCGGCGAGGTCGTTGATCGTGAAGAACCGGCGGTAGTTGACGACGGCGTCGCCGATCCGCCAGTGGACCAGCCGGTAGTGCTGGCGCTCGAGGAGGCTGTGCAGCGGCTGCCAGCTGTTAAGCACGCCGGCGATGCCCGAGAACGCCCGGCTCCCACCGCGGGCATCGATCAGCTCCAGCGTCTCCTGGCGGAGGGGGAACGTCCGGTCGTGGTAGCGCATCCGGTACACCCCGTCGATGCGCACGAGCTCGAGCTCCCCTGCGACCAGGACCTGGCCGTACGTGTCACCGAGAACCGGCAGGATCACCTTGCCCTCGGCCGTCGGCAGGGGCGGGCGCCAGTCGACGTCGAACAGTGACCCGCTCGGACCCGACATCCCCTCGGCCAGCAGCTGCTCCCACATGGGGTTCTCGTCGGACGTCGCGAGGTGGTTCGGGACGATGTCGGCGAGCAGCCTGATGCCACGGGTGGCAGCGGCGTCGGACAGCGCCCGCAGTGCGGCCTCACCACCGAGCGCGGGTGACACCTGGGTGGGGTCCACTACGTCGTAGCCGTGCATGCTGCCGGACCGGGCGCGCATGATCGGCGACAGGTACAGGTCAGTGACCCCGAGCGCCGCGAAGTAGTCGAGGTGCTCGGCGACCTGGTCGAACCCGAGTTCGCCGGTCAGCTGCACGCGGTACGTGGCACCCGGCTCGGATCGCCGCCGGTCACGGGACGCCTGGGCGTCCCACGCCTGCGACTCAGGGGTGTCAACGCTCACGGGCATCGTCCATCCGTCGGAGGATCTGTATCGAACGCGCGGCGAGCACGAGACGCTCGGTCGCCCGCACCTGGTGGGCGGAACCCCGCCGGTCCGGGCCGGCCGTGTCGATCACCAGCTCCCACAGGCGGCCGTACGGCTCTCCGGGCAGCGTGAACTTCACCTGGTCGGCGGCACCGTTGAGCAGCACGAGGAAGCTGTCGTCGAGGATCTGCTGGCCCCGCGCGTCGGGGGTCGGGATCATCTGACCGTTGAGGAAGAACATGATCGATCGCTGGTCGGCGGCCGCCCAGTCGTCGGCAGTCATGTCCGCACCGTCGGGTCGCAGCCAGTCGAGGTCGACGGTGCCCTCGGTGACCCCACGGAAGAACTGCTGGCGCCGGAAGACCGGATGGTCGGCCCGCACTCGGATGAGCCGTCGGACGAACGGCAGCAGATCGCGCTGCTCCTCGTCGACGTCCCAGTCGTACCAGGCCAGCTCGTTGTCCTGACAGTAGGTGTTGTTGTTGCCCTGCTGCGTGCGGCCCAGCTCGTCGCCGCCCAGCAGCATCGGTACGCCCTGCGAGATGAACAGCGTGGTCAGGAAGTTGCGCTGCTGGCGCAGGCGCAGCTCGGCGATCGCGGGGTCGTCGGTCGGGCCCTCCTCCCCGTGGTTCCACGAGCGGTTGTGGTCCTCCCCCGACCCGTTGTCGTCGAGGTTGGCGTCGTTGTGCTTCTCGCTGTAGGAGACAAGGTCGCGCAGCGTGAAGCCGTCGTGCGCGGTGACGAAGTTGATTGACGCGTACGGCCGCCGACCGTTGTGGGCGTACAGGTCGCTGGAGCCGGCCATGCGTGACGCGAGCTCGCCGACCCCGTCGCTCTCCCCCCGCCAGAAGTCGCGGACGGCGTCGCGGTACGTGCCGTTCCACTCGGTCCACAGCGTCGGGAAGTTGCCGACCTGGTAGCCACCCTCGCCGACGTCCCACGGCTCGGCGATCAGTTTGACCTGGCTGATCACCGGGTCCTGTTGGATGATGTCGAAGAACGCGCTCAGCCGGTCGACGTCGTGCAGCTCACGCGCCAGCGTCGAGGCCAGGTCGAAGCGGAACCCGTCGACGTGCATCTCGAGGACCCAGTAGCGCAGCGAGTCCATGATCAGCTGCAGCACGTGAGGGTGCCGGGCGTTCAGCGAGTTGCCGGTGCCGGTGTAGTCCATGTAGTAGCGGCGGTCGTCATCGACCAGCCGGTAGTACGAGGCGTTGTCGATCCCGCGAAGCGACAACGTCGGACCGAGGTGGTTGCCCTCGGCGGTGTGATTGTAGACGACGTCGAGGATCACCTCGAGGCCCGCCTCGTGCAGCGACTTCACCATGCTCTTGAACTCGTAGATGCTGCGGCTGTCGCCGCTGCGCGCCGCGTACTCGTCGTGCGGCGCGAGGAAGCCGATCGAGTTGTAGCCCCAGTAGTTGCGCAGGCCCTTCTGCACGAGGAAGTGGTCGTGGATGAACCGGTGGACCGGCTGCAGCTCGACGGCGGTGACCCCGAGGCTCGTGAGGTAGTCCACGATCACCGGCGAACCCAGACCCGCATAGGTGCCGCGCAGCTCCGGCGGCACGTCGGGATGGCGCATCGTGAGCCCACGCACGTGGGTCTCGTAGATCATCGTCTCGAACCACGGCGTGTTGGGGTGCCGGTCGTCGCCCCAGTCGAAGAACGGGTTGGTCACCACGCCCTTGGGCACGTGCGGCGCCGAGTCGCGGTCGTCGGGCACCGTGTCATCGGCGTCCATGTCATAGCCGAAGACCGACGGATGCCAGTCGACACGTCCCTCGATCGCCTTGGCGTAGGGGTCGACAAGCAGCTTCTTGGCGTTGAAGCGGTGGCCATTCGCGGGGTCGTAGGGTCCATGGACGCGGAACCCGTAGCGCTGTCCGGGACCGATGCCGGGCAGGTAGCCGTGCCAGATGAACGCCGTCGGCTCGGAGAGCTCGATGCAGGACTCGTGGCCGTCACGGTCGTACAGGCACAGCTGCACCGCCTCCGCGTGTTCACTGAACAGCGCGAAGTTCGTGCCTGTGCCGTCCCAGTGCGCACCCAGCGGGTAGGGCCTGCCCGGCCAGAAGTTCATGGACTGCCACGCTCCTGTCATACCCTGGCTCCCTGGCGGGCCCGCGTCATCCGGGCAGGAGCACCTGACGATCGTCGGCCGGTGCGTACACGTCTGGCTCCATGCGGATGCATAGAGTATCGGACCGGTCCAACCTATCGAGTGCCACCGGTACCCGCCGGGGACCCACGGCACCGCTCCGCTGCGACCCTCGGATCAGCCTGATGCGATCACGGCCCGCGCCACGCCTGCGCCTGCACGGGTGGCGCCACCCCACGATCGTGGCCATCGCGCTGCTGGGTGCCGTGACCGGGTTCGCGCAGTTCGCACCGACCGCGTCGCTGTCGGACGTCGCGATGACCTTCGGAGCCAACGGGACCGCGGCCGAGCAGGTCGGATTGTCGGCGACGACGGTCGGGCTGGGTCTGGCCGTCATCCGGTCCGCCAGCCTGGCCGCGCTGCCGATCGCCAGCCTGGCGGACCGGATCGGGCGGCGGCAGGTCATGCTGTGGTGCGTCGGCATCGGGCTGCTGCTCACCGCGACCGCCGCCCTCAGCCCATCGTTCTGGACGTTCGTGGTCATCGTCGGAGCCAGCCGCCCGCTGTTCTCCGCCACGACCGCTGTGGGCTCCGTGGTCGCCAGCGAGGAGACCAGCAGCGAGCACCGGACCAGCGCAGTGGCGCTCGCCGCCGCTGGCTACGGCATCGGCACGGGCGTCGCGTCGATCGTGCGCGTACCACTCAATGAGCTGCTCGGCGTCGGCTTCCGTGGCGTGTTCGCGTGCGCGCTGCCGCTGCTGCTCACGCTTCCCCTGCTCGCGCCGATGCTCGGCGAACCGGACCGCTTCGTCGCGCTGAGAGAGCGGCGCGCCACCGGCCCGCGGCCACGGCTGCGCGCCCTGTCCACCGTGAACCCGAGGCTGCGCGGCCGCCTGCTGCTCCTGACCGCGCTCGCGTTCACCTTCAACATGGTGACCGGGCCGAACAACACCTACCTGTTCTTCTACGGGGAGGGGCGGCTCGGCGTCAGCCCGGCGACCATGGCCGGGGTGGTCATCGTCTCGGGCGTCCTGGGCCTGGTCGGACTGCTGGTCGGCCGCTGGGCATCGGACCGCCTGGGCAGGCGCGTCGCCTGCGTCACGTTCCACCTGCTGATGGCCGTCGCGGCGGTCGTGACGTACAGCGGCGCGGTCGTGGGGCTCGTCGTCGGTTTCTGGACGGGGATCCTCGCCCAGGGGGCGTACGGACCGGCGTTCGGCGCGCTGTCGACGGAGGTGTTCCCGACCAGCATCCGCGCGACCACGCAGGGCTGGGTGGCGGCGTCCGGGGTGCTGGGGGCGGTCACCGGGCTGCTGCTGTTCGGGGCGCTGAGCGACGTCACGGGTTCGTTCACCATGGCCGCGCTGATGGTGTGCATCACGGGGGCGGTCACGGCGGTGGGCTACCGGTGGTTCCCGGAGACCGTTGGGCTCGAGCTCGAGGAGAGCGCACCGGAGATCGACGACGCTCAGCCCGTGGTCGACGGCTGATCGACATGCTCACACGGCACGGTCGCGTCGGCGGGTCCCGTCAGCTGTGGTCGACGCGGACGAGCACGCGTCCGCGGATGGCGCCCTGCAGGATCGCGTCGAGCGTGGCCTCGAGCTCGTCGAGGCCGACCTCCCGGCTGGCGTCCAGTTGGCGCGGACGCAGGTCGTCGGCCAACCGAGCCCACAGCGCCCGCCGATCTTCGATCGGGTGGTTGGCCGAGTCGATGCCCGCCAGTGTGACGCCACGCAGGATGAAGGGTGCGACGGTTGTCTCGAGCTTCAGGCCCGCAGTGTTGCCGCTGGCCGCGACGAGCCCACCGTTCGCCAGCTGCGACAGGATCGCCGCCAGCGTTGCGCCGCCCACGCTGTCGACCGCGGCCGCCCAGCGCTGCTTGTCCAGCGGCCGGATGTCGTCGGTCTCGAGCCGGTCGATGATCTCCGCGGCACCGCGGTCGCGCAGCCATTCGTGCGCCTCGGCGTCACCGGTGCTGGCCACCACCTCGTAGCCCTGGCCGGCCAGCAGATCGACGCCCACGCTGCCGACGCCGCCACTGGCGCCGGTGACCAGCACCGGGCCGTCATCCGGGGTGATGCCGTGCTCCTGGATGCGCTGGACCGACATGGCGGCGGTGAAGCCAGCTGTGCCGATCGTCATGGCCTCCTTCGCCGAGAGACCCTCCAGCGGCACGATCCACCCGGCGGGTACCCGCGCGTACTGCGCGTACCCACCATGGTGGGACACCCCGAGTGCGTAGCCGTGCGCGAGCACCGTGTCGCCCACGGCGTGGTCGGCCGTGGACGACTCCACCACCGTGCCCGCCATGTCGATGCCGGGGATCAATGGCGAGATGCGCGCGACCCGACCGTTGGGGATCGTCGCGAGGGCGTCCTTGAAGTTGACGCTCGACCACGCGACCCGGATCACCACGTCGCCGTCCGCAAGGTCGGCGCTGTCGACCTGGCGCACATCGCGACGCACCTCGTCGTCGTCTCTGGTGGCCACGAAAGCCACGAATCGTTCCGGCATGCCCGACATCCGTCCTGCTCCCTGCTCCGCTCCACGCGTCACGGACCACCCTGCCCGCCGGGTGCGCGCGACAACCGGCGGTAGCCTTACGCGCTGTCACCTCATCCGGAAGGTCCCACGCCCGTGCTGCGCCCGCTGCTGGTCACCAACGACTTCCTGCCCGACGTCGGGGGGATCCAGCAGTACGTAGCGCAGATCGCGGCGCACCTCGACGGCGTCGGCGTGTTCGCGCCGGCCCACCCCGACGCCGATGACGCGGCACTGGGCTATCCCGTGTGGCGCGGTCCGCGCCGGTACCTGTGGCCCACCCCGGCGACCCGTCGGGCGCTGCAGGCAGCCGTTACCGCGCACAGCGCGACGGTCGTGATCTTCATGGCACCGGCGCCGCTGACCCCGCTGGGACCGTCGACCAGCGTGCCGTGGGTCGTGTGCTGCCATGGCGCCGAACTGGTGGTTCCCGCGCGCGTCCCGGGACTGCGCCAGGTGTTCGCGTCAGTCCTGCGCCGTGCGGACGGGCTGCACGCGGTGAGTGGATACACCGCCGCGGTGCTGCGAGATCTTGTCGGGCCCGACGGTGCGACCGTCAGCCTCGTGCGCAACGGCGTGGACCTGACGCACTTCCACCCGGGCGTCGACGCGACCGCCGTGCTGGAACGGCACGGCCTGGGCGCGAACCCCGTCGTCGTCGCAGTCGGCCGGCTGGTGCCACGCAAGGGCCAGGACCGCCTGATCCAGGCCCTGCCGCAGGTGCGCGACGCCGTCGGTGACGTGCGCCTGCTGATCGTCGGCGAGGGTCGGGACCGACGGCGCCTGGAGCACCTGGCCCGGCGGCATGCACCCGGGGCGGTGACGTTCGCCGGCCGGGTGGGCTGGCCGGACCTGCCGGCGCACTACCGCGCGGGCGCGGTGTTCGCCCACCCGAACCGCAGCCGCTGGGGCGGGCTGGAGCAGGAGGGCTTCGGGGTCGTGTTCCTTGAGGCGCAGGCGTGCGGCGTGCCGGTGCTGGCGGGGCGGAGCGGAGGCAGCCCCGAGGCGCTGGACGACGGCGTGACCGGCCTGCTGGTCGACGGTACGGAGGTCGGCGAGGTCGCTGACGCGCTGATCGCGCTGCTGAGCTCGCCGGGGACCGTGAAGCGGATGGGCGCTGCGGCGCGCGCGTGGGTGGAGGCTGACTGGTCATGGGACACGATCGTTGCGCGGTTCGCCGACGACCTGCGCATGGTCACCGCCGACGCCTGACCCGCCGCTCCGGGCTGTCCGGAACGTCACATCGGCGGGCTGATCCACAGAGCTGGCACCGCCCCGCACTTTGGAGGAGTCAACCCGGTCAACCTGACGGACGGCGCTCCCCGAGGTGGGTCGGGTCATGCAGTGGTCAGGGGCGGCAGGCGTCGTCGCCGCCCAGGCGCGCCGCCAGCTCGAGACGACTGGCCGCAGGCGGGTGGCTCCACCACCACAGCCGCGCCCAGGTGGGCGGGGCGGGGTCCGACAGGTTGCGCTCGACGAGCCCGCGCTGCACGGCGCAGTAGTCGCGGTACGCGCCCGTGAGCTGCAACGCCCCCAGGTCGGCGGCCGCCTCCGCCCGACGGCTGGTCCACGCGATGACCGGCGACGAGGTCAGCAACGCAACGACGAGCACGGCGACGACGACGCCCGCCGCGTACGGATCGGCGCGTTCACGTTGGAGCCCCAGGCGGATCCGCCGGCACACGACCAGCTCGACGAGCAGGCACAGTACGAGCAGGCCGGCGGAACCCGCGAGCACGCCCCGCAGGACGTCGTGGTTACGCTCGTGCGCCAGCTCGTGCGCGACGATCAGCGCGATCTCTTCGGGGCGACGCTCGAGCAGCGTGTCGAACAGCACGATCCGGCGCGTCCCGGCGAGTCCGGACACGTACGCGTTCTGCCGGGTCGTCCTGCGGCTGGCGTCGGCGACCAACAGCGCGGCGTCCGTGCCACCGTCGGCCTCGAGCACGGCAGTCAGGGCCTCGCGGACCGGGCCATCGGGCAACGGCGTCGTGTCGTAGCGCAGAGGCTCCAGGACCAGCGGCGCAGCCAGCGTCGTGGCGGCGATCGCCAGCGCGCCGAGCGGAACAGCGAGCAGGATCCAGTGGCGCGGCCAGCGACGGGCCAGCGCGTAGCCGACGGCGAGCACGAGCGCGACCCCGAGCGCCATGACGGACACTTCGATGGCGCGATCGCCGGCCCACCCGGCCACCGACTGGGTCGACAGGCCGAACGCGCGGGCGTGCCCGTACGCCCACAGATCCACCGGCAGCCCCGCCGCCGCCGTGACGACGACCACCACGACCGCGACGGCCGCAGCCGCACGCGCCGCACGCGTGGAACCGACGACGTCGACCACACGGGCCACGAGCGCGCGACCCCACGGGGTGACGGCGATCACCACGGGCACCACCAGCTCGATGGCCGTCCCGATCACCCCCGCTAGGCGCAGCGGCTGCTGGTACGCCGCGATGCGCCGGAGCAGCGCGGCGTCGAACCACAGCTGTGCGTCGGGCACCGGGCCCAGGTCAGGAGCGAGTGGCCGGGCGATCACCGCGACGATGCCGGCCACCAGGATGGACGTGACAGCCGCGGCCCATGGCGCGATGCCGCCGGCCAACCGGTCGCGCGTCACCGTCGCAGCGTCGTCTGCTGCGGGCGCGGACTGCACGTTCCTGGCCATGTCCCGCCAGCGTGCCCGCCGGTGGGACCTGTGTCAGCCGGCGGGTTGTGCGGACTGGACCAATCCCGACCAGAGGTCTGCCGTCACCGGGACACCGACCGATCGAGCGGCAGGAAGCGGTTGCGCGGGGCCAGACCGGCGCGCTGCAGCGCTCTGATGGCCCGAGCCTGCTCGAGGTCGAGGACGACCGCGTCGTCCTCGTCCCGGTTGAGCACCGCGGTGACGATGCAGTCGTCGCACGCGACGGTGTGCTGCATCGCGCAGTCCGCACAGTCGATCCGCATGGCACACACCTCCGAGGAGCGAACATCTGTTCGATACAGTAGCACGTCGCCACGCGGCGACGGCTACGGTTCTCCCCGCCCCACGAGGCCCGTGTCCGATGACCTGAGGACACCATGGACACCCCGCGTCGTCTGGTTCCGCCGCGACCTGCGGCTCGACGACCATCCCACGCTGCACGCGACGCTCGACGGGGCCGGCGACGACACCCGGATCGTGCAGCTGTTCGTGTGGGACCCCGCGATCGCCGAACGAGGTCGGGTGAACCGCCGCATCGGCTGCATGCACACCCGCGCACGCATGATCGTCGCCAGCTTCCTGTGCAAGGACCTGCTGATCGACTGGCGCATCGGGGAGCGGCACTTCCTCAGGGACCTGATTGACGGCGACCTGGCCAGCAACAACGGCAGCTGGCAGTGGGCGGCCGGCACCGGCATCGATGCGGAGCCGTACTTCGCATCTTCGACTCCGTCACACATGGCGAGCGCTTCGATCCCGACGGGGCGTACGGCCGCCGGTCAATACCAGTGCTCGCTGACGTCCCCGAGGCGCACATCCACCACCCGTGGGACAGGCCCGAGGACGTCGCGGCCGGATGCGGGATGAGGGTCGGCGAGGACTACCCTGCCCCCATCGTCGTCCACGACGACCCTCGTCAGCGCGCGCTGGAGTGATTTCGACACCCACTGCACCGGCTCGTGACCGCGGACGGCGCGGCGACCGGTTAGGCTTGCACCTTCGACGTACGGCGCGTCGAAGCCGTACGACTGGACCGGGCGGACGCCGGCCGGCCCAGTGAGCGGCCCGCGACGCCGCGGACGCCGGACCCGACGCACGGCCAGACCGACCTGCCACCCGACCCCTGTCCACCGCACAACCACGAGCGGTCCCCCTTCGAGCGGGAGAGAGCGTGCCGGGCCAAAGCTTGCTCATCGTCGCCGCTCTCGGCGGGCTGGCGATCGTCCTCAGCAAGATCGTGCGACGCTTCGTGCCGGAGATCATCGTCTTCCTGGCCCTCGGGGTGCTGATCGGGCCCGACGGCCCGCTCGGGCTGATCAACGCCGGCAACCTGCCGGTTCTGGACCTGCTCACCGAGATCGCCCTGGCCGCGATCATCTTCCTGATGGGCGACCGGCTGCGCATCGACGACCTGCGTAGCATGAAGCGCCTGCTGCTGCCGCTCAACGTGGCGCAGATCGTTGCGACGGGCCTACTGGTGTTCGTCGGCGTGCGCGCGGTCGGGGTCGAGCTCCAGATCGCCGCGGTCCTGGGGTTGATCGCCGCGGAGACCGGCGTGCTGACCGTCACGGCCACGATCAAGCAGGAGCGAGCCGCCGGCCGCCTGACCGACGTGCTGCTGTCGAGCGTCGCGCTGACCAACGTCGCCGTTGCCGCGCTGTTCGGGGTCGCCTTCCCGTTCATCCTCGCCGCGTCCGGCGAGGCGACCAGCATGAGCGAGACGCTGCGGGTGTTCGCGCAGATCGTCGTCGCGTCGAGCGCCATCGGCCTGCTCGCCGGACTGATCCTGCGCACGTACGGGGCGGCGATCGAGACGTCCGGCGAGCTGCTGCTGTTTCTGGTCCTCATGTTCACGGGCATGACCGGCGCGGCGATCGCCGTCGACGGCTCGGTGGTCGTCACGGCCCTGGTCGCGGGGCTGTTCATCGCAAACGCCACGCCATGGCTGGCCGACCGCTTCTTCGCCGCGATCCGCACGCTCGAGGCGCCGATCTACCTGATCTTCTTCATCGTCGCAGGGGCCGACATCCACCTCGAGGAACTCGCCAGCGTCGGGCTCATCGGAACCGTGTACGTCGTCGCGCGCGCGGTGGGCAAGGTAGGCGGCTCGGCGATCGGTGTGCTGCCAGCGGGCCTGGACAAGCTGCGTCTGGGCATGCGCACCGGCATGGCCCTGCTCCCCCACGCAGGCATGGCGATCGCGCTGGCCGCCTTCGTCTCCGAGTTCGCACCGGAGCTGGGGTCGGAGGTGTCACCGGTCGTCCTCGGATCGATCGTGGTCTTCGAGCTGTCCGGTCCGCTGATCGCACGGCGCGTGCTGCGCTCCGCCGGCGACGCGGGCAACGCGGGGGCCAGCGCGGAGTCCGAGCTCGAGCTGTCGGCGACCCGGACGTTGCGGAAGGTGCTGATCCCCGTCGGCAACCGCACCGTCATCGTCCCGCGCATGCCCTTCCTGCTCGACCTGGTCGGCAGCCTCGGCGCCGAGGTCGTAGTGGTCCACGTCGCCTACCCGTCGATCGACGACGAGAGCGACGAGCCCGACGTGCTGGCGATGTTCCGCGAGGTCGCTGACAGCCGTGGCATCACCTGCACGACCGTCCACCGGCGGTCCGACGCTGTGGCCAGCGTCATCGTCGACGTCGCCGAGAGCGAGTCCGTCGACCTGATCGTGATGGGCGAACCGGCACGCACGACACTGCTCGAACCGACCAGATGGGGGCTGATCAGCCAGCGGGTCGTGCGCGACGCATCGATGCCTGTCCTCGTCTATCCCGTCGACCCGAGCAACCCCGAGCAGGTACCCCACATGTACCTGCGCCCCGCCGATCTGGGCGCGGACGGCGACGATGTGTCCGGGCCGAGCACGTCGGCTCCCCGGGGCAGGACACGGTCGGGCGTTCCCGAGGCACGGTGATTCGACGGTACTGGCGCATCGAACGCCTGTTCGTCTATGCTCCACGGCGATGCCGCCGACACTTCCCCACTGTGGCGCCGTCGACGAGACGGCCCCCCTGCGGGACGTGGCGTTCACCGTGGTCGATCTCGAGACGACCGGCGGGTCGCCCGCGTCGTGCGCGATCACCGAAGTCGGCGCGGTCCGCGTCCGCGGCGGCGAGCCCGAGGGCGAGCTGTCGACGCTGGTCAGCCCTGGAGTGGCGATTCCGCGCGCGATCACGGCGCTGACCGGGATCAGCGACCACCTCGTCGCGGATGCGCCGGTGATGTCCGCCGTCCTGCCGATGCTGCTCGAACTGCTGCGCAGCTCGGTGCTCGTCGCGCACAACGCCCGCTTCGACGTGTCGTTCCTCGACACCGCGCTCACGCGGCACGGCTACCCCCCGATCGACCTGCCGGTCGTGTGCACCGCCACGCTCGCGCGGCGGCTCGTCCACGACGAGGTCCGCAACTGCAAGCTCGCGACGCTGAGCCGGCACTTCCGGACACGACACACACCATCCCACCGCGCACTTCCCGATGCGCGGGCCACGGTCGAGGTCCTCCACGCGCTGCTCGAGCGCGCGGCGGGTGTGGGCGTGACGACCGTCGCCGGCCTGCTCGAGCTCTGCAGGCGCCGTGACCTGTCGACCGTCACCCAGCGGCACCGCCTCGCGGACCGGCTGCCGACGAAGCCCGGCGTCTACGCGTTCCGTTCGGCAGCCGGTGAGGTGCTCTACGTCGGCAAGGCGGTCGATCTGCGCGCCCGCGTCCGCACCTACTTCGGCAGCGACCCGCGGCGGATGGTGCGGGGCCTGCTGCGGGAGACGGCCCGGATCGACCACCGCGTGTGCCCGACCGCGATCGAGGCCGAGGTGCGTGAGCTGCGGGCCATCGCCCGCTGGCGCCCGCGGTTCAACCGCCGGTCGAAGCCGCCGAAGCGCGCGGTATGGCTGAAGCTGACGACCGAACGGTTCCCCCGCCTGTCGATCGTGCGGACCATCCGCGACGACGATGCGACCTACCTGGGACCACTGCGGTCGTCACACGATGCCGAGCGCATCCGCGACGCTCTGCACGACGCCCTGCCGTTGCGCCGCTGCACCATGCGGATCGGCGCGCGGACGCGCGCGCCGGCCTGTGCCCTGGCCGAGATGGCCCGGTGCGCCGCGCCCTGCACCGGGGACGTCTCCCCCGCCGCCTACGGCGCGATCGTCGCGCAGGTGCGCGCAGCGATGCACGACGGATCCGGGCGTGCGCTGCCGCGCCTGGAGACACAGATGACCGCACGCAGCCAGGCGGGCCGGTACCGCGAGGCGGGGTGGCGCCGGGACCGCCTGGCGGCGCTGGCCGACGCAGTCCACCGTCAGCGCACGTCCGCGTCGCTGACCGGCGTGTCGCTGGCGGCGTGGCGAACCGAGGGCGACGGGCGCGCGGCGGTGATCATGGTCGAGGATGGGCGGCTGGTGGGCAGCGCGACCTGCGTGACGGACGAGGTCGAGGTGATGGCCGCACGGCTGTCCCTGGACGCCTGCGCGACCCGCGACGACGGCCCATTCGTCGTGCTGCACGAGCGCCTCCTGTTGAGCCGGTGGCTCGGCGCTGCCGACACGCGACTGCTGTGGGCGCATGGACGGTGGGCCGAACCGGTCGCCGGCGGTGCTGAGATCGACCGTCTGCTGCGGCGGCTGCGACGGCGCTCCGGCCGTTCCCGGCGCTCGGCGGATGAGCTGCACGACAAGCGGCTGCGGCGCGGCGGCGGCGCACGACACGACGGCGCCGCGGCACGACCGCAACCACGCGCTCCAGCTCCCCGCGCCTGAGCGTCACACGAATGCGCTCTCGGCACCCGAGTCGCGGACGAAGGCGCACGGGGTGTCCGCCGCGTCGATGATGCGTCGCAGCACCGCCAAGTCGATGTCCGGCGGCAACGCGAACATGCTGAGGTCGGCGAAGGGCGCGATCGGCAGCGCGTCGACGAACCCCGTGTTGATGACGTGCACCCCGGGCGGGCCGGGCAGCCGCGCGAGATCCGCCAGGCCGTGCAGGTAGCGCTCGGCCTGCTGCAGCTGGTCGGGATCCTCGACGGCGGTCACGAGGTTGAGGTCACCGCCCCAGTTCGCGCGCAGTTTGTAGGCCATCAGGATCGCCAGGTGGGAATGCTGCAGCTCGGTGGAGACGGTCCAGTCCGGCGCCTGCTCGCGGATCCACAGGTTGATCACGCCGCGCCCACCCAGGCGGCCGGCGTGCACCGTCGACGTCATCAGGACGCCCAGCTCCTGCTCGCGGGCCTCCTCGAGCACCTGCGCCGCGTGCCGCTCGGCCTCGCCGCTCCCGGGAAACGTCAGGAACACGATGTTCGAACGGCCGAGGTCGTCCCCGGTGGCGCGCATCGACGCCAGGAAGCCATGCTCGAACGTCTCCTCGTCGATGACCGACCACGTCGTGCTGATCTCGTCGCTGCGCAGCTTGCGGCTGACCGTGGTCAGCCCGTCCACGAGCGACTGATCGGTGTTGTGGCGCATGCCGACCATCCTGACGCTGCCCTTGGGGTACGTGACGTCGCGCAGGAACGTGGCCGCCGCCCGGAGCTGGCGGGTGTCCTCGATCGGCACGAGCACCCGTGGACGCCACCCACGCTCGGCCGACTGCCGCGACGCGACGGCACGCTCGGACGCCCATGTGGCGATCGCGGCGAACATGTCGCTGCGCACGTCGCTGAACGGGCTGTCGATCCTGCGGCGGAGCAGGATCACCAGGAACCCGATGACCACCGCGAACGCGATGATCGTGAACACGACGTTGACGACCACCATCGCGACGATACACCCGACCGCGCCGAACAGGGGCATGACGCGCTGGAAGCGCAGGGTCGGCCGGAAGGTCGGCAGGTCCAGCGTCTCCTCGACCAGCACGACCAGGTTGATCGTCCCGTAGGTGATCAGGAAGAACAGCGTGATGATCGGCGCCAGCACGTTGAGGTCGCGCAGCAGGATGGCGCCCAAGGCGATGGCGCCGGTCATGATCAGCGCGTTGCGGGGCTCGCCGCCGGCAGTGCGCTGTGCGAACCAGCCCGACCGCGGCAGCAGGTCAGCGTCGCCCAGCGCCTGCAGGATCCGGGGAGCGCCGACGATGGAGGCCAACCCGGACGAGAACGTCGCCCCGAGCAGGCCGGCGACCACACCGGGCGCCCAGGCCGAGCGTTCCAGCACGATCAGGTAGTCCGACACCAGCTCGGCCGGGCTGGCGGAGCGTGCCAGCCAGTAGGCGACGGCCAGGTAGATCAGCAGCGTCAGCCCGATCGCCGACAGGGTGCCCACCGGGATGCTGCGGCGCGAGTCGCCCAGCTCGCCGGACATGTTGACGCCGGCCATGATGCCGGTCGTCGCGGGGAAGAAGACGGCGAACACGCCCCAGAAGTCGATCCCCCGGAAGCCGTCCTCCGGCGCGCCCGGGTAGTCACCCCACAGCTCGGGTGACATCGTCATCGACCCCTGCAGCGCCGCGAGCGCGATGACGACCAGCGACAGCAGCACCATCGCCAGGACCGCGTACTGCACGCGGAACGCAGCGCGCGCTGACCGACGCGATCCCGATGAGCAGCGCGAACGTCACGACGTCGACCACCAGCGCGGGGTGGTGGGGGAAGACGTACTGCCAGCCGCCGCGAAACCCGAACACGTACAGGGCGATCGCCAGCGTCTGTGACAGGTAGAGCGGGACACCGATCGCTCCACCGGCCTCCAGGCCCAGCGAGCGCGAGATGATCGCGTAGGCTCCTCCGCCGGCGATCGGGGTGTTGGTCGAGATCGATGCGATCGACAGGCCCGTCGCCCCCGTGAATGCCGTACGCGAGCAGGATGATCCCCACGGCACCGAGCAGTCCGGCGTTGCCGACGACCCAGCCGACCCGCAGGTACAGGATCACACCGAGGATCGTGAGCAGCGTGGGGACGAAGACGCCCTCGAACGTGCCGTACCGGCGCGGCTCCTGGGTCACCTCGGGGCGGGCCATCGCGCGATCCTAGCCGGACACCCCGACGCCCTCGCAGAGGCCTCGCGGCGCGGCGACGTCACGCCGGGATGAGCTCCTGGGACAGCGCGACCCACCGGTCGAGCACCTCCCGTGCCGCCCCGGTGTCGATGGCCGTGGCCGCCGCAGGCACGCCGGCGGCGAGATCGTCGACGACGTCGGCGGCGTACAGGGCGGCCGCCGCGGCGAGCACGACGACGTCTCGCGTCGGGCCCGACTTGCCTTCGAGCACGGCGTCGGCCATCGCGCGGTTCGTCTCGACTCCGCCACCCACCAGGTCCCCGGCGTCCGCGCGGGCGATCCCCAGGTCTGCGGGGTCGAGCTCGTAGGCCTCGAGCGCACCCCGGCGGACCTCCCAGATCCGCGACGGCCCCGTCGTGGTCAGCTCGTCCAGCCCGTCGTGGCCGTGGAACACCAGCGCATGGGTGGTGTCGAGCTCGGCGAGGACCTGTGCCATGCGCTCAGCCATCACCGGATCGCTGACGCCGACCGTCTGGTGCGCCGCGCCCGCCGGGTTGGCCAGCGGGCCCATGAAGTTGAACACCGTGCGCACGCCGAGCTCACGGCGGGCCGGCATGACGTGGCGCATGGCCGGGTGGTAGGCCTGCGCGAAGCAGAAGCCGATGCCGATCTCGTCGATGCAGCGCACGACCGCGTCGGGCGGCAGGCTGACCGCGACCCCCCAGGCCTCGAGCAGGTCCGCCGACCCGCACCGACCGCTGGCCGCACGGTTGCCGTGCTTGGCGACCCGCGCACCGGCCGCGGCGGCCACCACAGCCGCGACGGTCGAGATGTTGAACGTGCCCGAGCGGTCGCCGCCGGTGCCACACGTGTCGACGGTCGGACCGTCGACGGGGACGGCGATGGCGAACCGGCGCATGGTGCGCACGAGCCCGGCGATCTCGGCGGCGGTCTCGCCTTTGGCCCGGAGCGCCACGAGGAAGCCTGCGATCTGCACGGCCGAGGTCGACCCGTCCATGATCGCCGTCATGGCCGCCTCGGCGTCGGCCTGCGACAGGTTGGTACCGCGCAGCAGGCGGTCGGTGATGTCCGCCAGGGCCACGGGTGGCGTCGACGTGTCCCCGGGCGCTCCGGTGGCTGCGGCCGCCGTCACGAGCCGCCGCCCTGACGGTGGGCCGGAAGCTCGGCGCGGGTGCCACCCAGCGTGGTCCGGTCCGCGGTCACGCCGCCGCCGGGCCCGAGCCGCGGCGCGTGACCGAGCACGCCGACGCCGGGGAGGGCGGGGACGTTTGCACCGCTGGCGACGGCGGCGAGCACGTCCGCGAGATCGAACGGATCCACGGGCTTGACGATCCACGCGTCGGCCTGCACCCAGCGGCACAGGTACTCGTCCTGCGGCCTGGCGATCATCAACACGACCGGCGGGACCTCCTGCCCGTCGGTCATCCTGGCCCGCACCTCGCGGACGAGGTAGAAGCCTCCGGTCGGGTGCGTGTCCGCGTCTCCCAGGATCACGTCGAACGTGTGCTCGCCCTCGTCGAGCACGGCCAGGCCGCGTTGGGGCGTCCGCACCTCGACCACCTCGGCATCGACAGGCAGCGCCGTCGTGACCTGTCGCGTCAGCGACGGACCGCCCGAGACCAGCAGGATCTTCACACCCGACTCCCTACGTCATGCTCACGTGTCGGACGAAGGTCGCGCCCAAGCCCCCACCTGACGGCGGGTGCGTGCGGGGGGCCACGGTGACCATGGTGGCATCCGCGCGACGCGTCGCCGCGCATCATGGCACACCCGCCGGCCTGGCGCCCTCGACAGGTGTGCACGCCCCTCATTGGCCGTGCCCACCGTCGGTCCCATGGTCGTCGTCACCGGTCGACGCGGGATGCACGCGACGGAACGGCGTGCGCCGCGCCTGCTCGATCGGAACCGCGTCCGACCTGCACAGGCGGACCAGGGTCACGAGCAGCAGCCCTCCGACGGTGTTGCCGAGCATCGACCAGACCGTCACCGCCACGTAGTCGAGGTAGCCGAACGATGCACCGGCGTGCAAGGCGGCGAACATCTCCAGCGAGCTGACGATCACGTGGTTCAACGGGACGGCGGCGAGCACGAACGACGCGGCGATGGCCGCCACCACCCGTGGGCCCTGCGTGTCGCAGTTGCGCTCCATCCAGGTCATGACCGTGATGACGGCGCCGCCGAGGATCGCGAGTGCGAACGCCTGCCAGGACACGCCCATGTCCGGGTAGAGCTCGGCGATCCCGATCGCCGTCGGTGCAAGGTCGGGCATCGAGGTGATGAACAGCCCATGACCAGCCAGCCGCCGACCAGGTTCATGGCGCCCGTGCCGATCCACAGCCGGGCGAGCTCACGCACGCGGGCCTGGTGCGCGATGATCGCGGTGACCGGCACCAGGAAGTTCTCCGTGAACAGCTCGCCGCGGGCGAGCGTCAGCGCGATGAAGCCGATCGTGAACGCGAGCGCGGCGAGCAGGGTGCTGCCGGTCTCGTGCTCGACCACGATCAGGGCGATGACCCCGATCGACAGGTCGATGCCGCCGACGAGCCCGGTCGCCAGCAGCGTCGGCAGGCTGCGGCGCAGCCGCAGAGTGCCCTCCTCCACCGCGGCCTGGAACGTGCCCTCCAGCTCGGGGTCGTGCTCGGCGACCGGCCGGCCCTCTCCCGTGGCCCGTTCGATGTCGACCTCGGCGTCCGTGTGCGAGCGGAAGTCGTGCGACTGACCTTCACCCGCAGCGAACCGCGTGTCGGCCGCGGCCGCGGCCACCTCACCGAGCTCGGTCCGCGCGCCGGCCTCCTCGGTGTCATCGGTCATGCCGCTGCGGTCGCGGTGCGATCGCTCAGTTCACCATCCAGCTGTCGGGTCCGGCCAGCAGCGCTGCCAGGTCGCCGGCGCCACGGCGCGCGATCGCAGTGTCGACCTGGGCGCTGAGCTCGGTACCGTAGACGGGCCGCTCGACCTGGCGGAACAGCCCGATCGGCGTCGAGCCCACCGGCGTGTGGGACAGCCGCGACAGCATGAACGCCAGTCCCGGGTCGTCGCGGTGCGCGTCGTGGACCAGCAGCGCGTCCTCGCCAACGCGATCCACCTCGACGATCTCGAGCTCCCCGGTGCGCCGCAGCGCGACCCCGAGTTCGTCGTCAGCGCCGAAGCGGATCGGCCGGCCGTGCTCAAGCCGGATCTGCTGGGGACGGTTCTTCCGGACGGCGTCGAACGCTCCGTCGTTGAAGATGTTGCAGTTCTGGTAGATCTCGATGAACGCGGTGCCCTCGTGGCTCGCCGCACGTGTGAGCATGTCGGTGAGGTGCTGGCGCTCGTTGTCGATCGATCGCGCGACGAACGTCGCCTCAGCGCCGAGCGCCACGCTGACCGGGTTGAACGGGTGGTCCAGCGACCCCATCGGCGTGGACTTCGTGATCTTGCCGACCTCGCTGGTCGGCGAGTACTGGCCCTTCGTGAGCCCGTAGATCTGGTTGTTGAACAACAGGATCGTCAGGTTGGCGTTGCGGCGCATCGCGTGGATGAGGTGGTTGCCGCCGATCGACAAGGCGTCCCCGTCACCGGTGACCACGAAGACCTTCAGGTCCGGGCGCGTGGCGCTGATGCCGGTGGCGATTGCGGGCGCCCGCCCGTGGATCGAGTGGAAGCCGTAGGTCTCCATGTAGTACGGGAAACGCGCCGCACACCCGATGCCCGACACGAACACAATCTTCTCGCGCGGGATGCCCAGCGTCGGCATCACGCCCTGCACGTTGGCCAGGATCGCGTAGTCCCCGCACCCGGGGCACCAGCGCACCTCCTGGTCGCTGGAGAAGTCCTTCTTGGTCAGCGGCAACGGGGCGCTGGCTGCGTCGTTGCGGATGGCGGTGTCGGTCACGACAGACCCTTCAGCTGATGGGAGATGGCGTCGACGAGCTCGGCCGTCGTGAACGGCAGGCCACTGACACGGTGGTAGCCCTGCACGTCGACGAGGTACTCGGCACGCAGCAGGCGCTGGAGCTGGCCACTGTTCATCTCGGGCACGAGCACGCGATCGTAGCTGCCAAGCACCTTCCCGAGGTTCGTCGGGAACGGGTTGAGGTGGCGCAGGTGGGCCACGGCCACGGGCAGCCCGTCGGCGCGTGCGCGCCGCACCGCGGCGCGGATCGGTCCGTAGGTCGACCCCCAGCCGAGGACGAGCAGGCGGGCGCCGTCGACGTGGTCGACCTCGAGCGCCGGGATCGTCTCGGCGACGCGGGCGACCTTGGCGGCGCGCAGCTCGGTCATGCGGTGGTGGTTGTCGGGGTCGTAGCTAATGTTGCCGGTCCCGTCGGCCTTCTCCAGTCCGCCGATCCGGTGCTCAAGGCCCGGGGTACCGGGGATCGCCCACGGCCGCGCGAGGGTCTCGGCATCGCGCTGGAACGGCCAGAACTCACCGTCGTGGTTGGGACCGTCGGCGAACTGCACCGCAGGCGACAGGTCCGGCAGCTCGTCGACGGCCGGGACGCGCCACGGCTCGGCGCCATTGGCCAGGTATCCGTCGGACAGCACGAACACGGGTGTTCGGTAGGTCACCGCGATGCGGGCCGCCTCGATGGCCGCGTAGAAGCAGTCGCCCGGCGTCGACGCCGCGATGATCGGCACGGGCGCCTCGCCGTTGCGCCCGTACATCGCCTGCAGGAGATCGGACTGCTCGGTCTTGGTCGGCAGGCCCGTCGACGGCCCGCCGCGCTGGATGTTGAGGACGAGCAGTGGCAGCTCCACGCTGACCGCCAGGCCGATGGTCTCGGCCTTGAGGGCCACACCCGGCCCGGACGTGACCGTCGCGGCCAGACTGCCGGCGAACGCGGCACCCAGCGCCGCACCGACGCCGGCGATCTCGTCCTCGGCCTGGAAGGTGCGGATGCCGAAGTGCTTGAGCCGCGCGAGCTCGTGCAGCACGTCGCTGGCCGGGGTGATCGGGTAGCCACCGAGGAACAGGGGCAGGCCGCTCCGCTCGGCTGCGGCGACCAGGCCGTAGGCGATCGCGGTGTTGCCGGTGATCTGACGGTACCGCCCGGGCGGCAGCTCCGCGGGCGCCACTTCGTAGCTGTGCGCGAACAGCTCGGTCGTCTCACCGAAGGCGAAGCCGGCGTTGAACGCGGTGATGTTGGCCTCGGCGAGCTCCGGCTGGGCGCCGAACCTGGCACGTACCCACTCGATGGTCGGCTCGGTCGGTCGGCTGAACATCCACGACATCAGCCCGAGCGCGAACATGTTCTTGGCGCGCTCCTTCTCCTTCTTGTTCAGTCCGGTGTCGTCGAGCGCACCGACCGTCAACGTCGACAGGGGCACACCGACCACGTTGAACGCCGACAGCGACGCGTCGTCGAGGGGGTTGGTGTCGTACCGGGCCTTGCGCAGGTTGCCCGCCGAGAAGGCGTCGCTGTTGACGATGATCGTGGCGCCCGGCTCCAGGTCCTCGACGTTGGTTCTGAGGGCGGCGGGGTTCATCGCGACCAGCACGTCCGGAGCGTCGCCAGGGGTGAGGATGTCGTGGTCGGCGAAGTGGAGCTGGAACCCCGAGACGCCCGGCAGCGAGCCGGCCGGAGCGCGGATCTCGGCCGGGAAGTCGGGCAGCGTCGCGACGTCGTTGCCGAGCAGGGCGCTGACCGAGGTGAAGCGGTTGCCGGTCAGCTGCATGCCGTCACCGGAGTCGCCCGCGAAGCGGATGGTGACGGTGTCGCGCTGCTCGACCGTCTTGGTGGTCATGGAAAGCATCCTCGTTGGAGGTCACTGTGCGGAACGGTCACCATAGTAGTGAACCGCCACGGAAAGCCGTGCGTGCCCGCCGTGCCGGTGTGGGCCGCATCCGACGGAGAACGGACATCACGGGCATGGAGGTCTCCACCACGGTCGACGCCCGCGGCACGCGGTGTCCACGCCCGATCATCGAGCTGGCACAGGCGATCGACGACGGCATCGCGGATCTGGTCGTGCTGCTCGCCGACGATCCGAACGCACGGGTGGACGTACCGGTGTGGTGCCGGCTCAACCGCCACCAGCTGCTCGAAGCGGTCGACGACGGCGGCACCTGGCGCTTCACCGTCAGGATCCGATGACTGCGACGCCGACCGTCGCGCGTCGGACCCGACCGACGGGTCACTCCGGCCGCCGACGCGCGTCCGGCCATCGCGCCGGCGATGCCCGCGTGCTAGTGGAAGCTGTCCCCGCAGGCGCACGTGCTCTGCGCATTGGGGTTGTCGATGGAGAAGCCGGCCCCCTGGAGGCTGTCGACCCAGTCGATCGTGGTGTTGCGCAGGTACGGCGCCGACATCTTGTCGATGCGGACCGGCACGCCGTGCGCGTCGTCGATCCGGTCACCGTCGAGCTGCCGATCGTCGAAGAACAGCGCGTAGCGCATGCCCGAGCAGCCACCCGGCTGCACTGCGACCCGCAACGCGATGGTCTCCGGCGACTCCTCGCGGTCCATCAGCTCGCGGACCTTGGTCGCCGCACCCTCGGTGAGGGTGATGACCTGGTCCTGCACGCTGGTCGGTGTGGCGGTTGCGTCGCTCATCAGCTGGTACGACCTTTCGGTCCCACGGGGTCATGGCGGTGTCTGTGTCCGCTGACCTCCACTCTAGCGGGCACCCGGCGGATGAGCGCGACCGTCCCGGCGCCGCGGCGGCTCAGACTGCGAGCGCCACGGGAACGGTGTGCACACGCGAGGGCAGCGGCGCCGTGAACTCGTGGGCCATCCCTTCCCGGCGCGCCGCGCCGTTGGGCAGCACCGACCACAGCAGACGTGACGCCGCGCGGTTGCCGACCATGACGTAGGCCCGCAGCCACGCGTAGCCGAGGTCGACTGCGCGGTGGCGAAGCGCCGTCAGCAGCCGCCGGCCGACGCCGTGGCCGTGCCAGGCGTCGACGACCGAGAACGCGACCTCGGCGGTGGTCTCGTCGATGGCGATCAGGTGGCCGATGCCGATCGGGACGACGGCGTCGCCCTCGACGGCCTCCGCGACCAGCGCGACGTGCCGCCGCCCGTCGACGTCGGTCAGCATGCGCCGCATCGCCTCGGTCAGCCGTGGCCGGGGTCCGTGGAAACGCAGGTGCCGGCTGTGCGAGGACATGCCGTCGAACACCGTGTCGACCGGGCCGGCCTCGCCGTGCCGCAGCGGCCGGAGGCGGATGGCGGTGGTCGTGGCGGTCATGGCGGTCTCCTCTGTGCCCTTGGCAGGTCCGGTCGTCCGGTGTGACCCGCACCATCGCGCGTGGGTCCCACAGCGACCTCGGCAGCACCTGCCCACATGTGGCGTGCGGGTGCCCATGCCGCCGGACGCCCCGTCCGAGGCCCGACCGTCCGCGTCTGATACGTGCCGGGGAGCTACGCTTGCCGGCCGATGGACCTCCACCGCAACTCCGTGCGCGTGATCGACGCGGCGGCCCGGCAAGGCCTCACGCTGACCGTCCGCCACTTCGCGCAGGGCACCAGGACAGCTCAGGACGCCGCCGACGCGATCGGCTGCACGGTCGGCGCGATCGTCAAGTCACTGGTGCTCGACTCCGACGCGGGTCCGTTCATGGTGCTGACCAGCGGCGACAACCGCGTCAGCTACAGCAAGGTCGAGGCGGCCACGGGTCGCGCCGGCGTGCGGCGGTGCGATGCCGACACCGTGCGCGCTGCGACCTCGTACCCGGTCGGCGGCGTGGCACCATTCGGCCATCCGGAGCCGCTGCCCACGTTCATCGACCGTGACCTCCTCGCCTTCGACGAGGTCTGGGCCGCCGCCGGCACCCCGCACGCGGTGTTCCCGATCGCTCCCGAGGCCCTGATCGCGGCAACGGGGGCGACGCCAGCCGACATCGCCGCGTAGTCCCACGCGCCGAGCGTGGCAGTGAAGGCCGTGTCACCGGCACCAGCTGTCACCCACCCCGCAGCGTGGCACCCAACACCGGCACACCGGCACCAGCTGCCACACACGGTAGTCAGACGCGGGAGGCGAGGTCCGCCGCGCGCTCGCGGGTCAGCTCGACCGGCCGGTCCAGGCCGCCGGCGCCGAGCACCGCGACGTCGTCGAACAGCTCGGCGCCGCGCCCTTTCACCTGCCCGGCAACCGCGAGCACGCGTGCGCCGGCGTCGCGCGCCGCACTGGCGATGAAGGCCGGGGTCTTGCCGGACAGGGTCTGGTCGTCGAGCCGCCCCTCGCCGGCGATGACGACCTCGGCGCCGCGGATGTGGCCGTAGAGCCCGACCAGGTCCGCAACGGCTGCGGCGCCGCTGGCCATGCTGGCACCGCAGAACGCCATGAGCCCGAAACCCAGCCCGCCGGCCGCACCGGCGCCGCCGAGGTCACGCCACGGCCCGCCGGGCACGTCGCGCTCGACGACGTCGGCGAAGTGCGCCAGCGCCCGTTCGAGCACCGGAAGGTCGTCCGCGCCCGCGCCCTTCTGCGGGGCGAAGACCGCGACCGCGCCACGCGCGCCCAGCAGTGGGTTGTCGACGTCGCTCACGATGGTGATCGGCGGCCCCGTGCGCGCGGCCAGCTCCAGGTGGTCGAGGTCCACGAGGTACCGCGCTCCGACCTTCACGCCGTTGCCGTCCGCGCGCAGCAGCCGATGGCCCAGCGCCAGAGCCATGCCGGCGCCGCCGTCACTGGTCGCACTGCCGCCGAGACCGATGAGGATCTCCGCGTGCCCCGTCCGCTCCACGGCGTCGAGTAGTTGACCGACGCCGTAGCTCGTGGCCAGAAGCGGATCGCGCTGCGTCTCGTCGAGCCAGGCCAGGCCACAGGCCTCCGCGGCCTCGATGACGGCCCGGCCGTCCGGCAGGCGCAACCACCGCGCGGTGCGGGCCCGGCCGCGCGCGTCCGCGACCTCGACTGTCATCTCGTCAGCGTCGGGCACGGCGAAGGCCACGACGTCGAGCGTCCCGGCCCCGCCGTCGGCCATCGGCACGACCATGACCTCGTCGTCGGGCCGCACCGACCGCCAGCCCGCTGCGATCGCGTCACCGGCGCGCGCGGCCGACATCGTGCCGGCGAACTTGTCCGGCGCCACCACGACCTTCATGGCACCCGCCACCTGCAACGACCGATCGAGCTCGTTCGGGGCACGACCTAGTCCCGTGGATCGGCGTCGACGAAGGGCGGACGCACGACCGTCGCCGGCAGCTCGCGTCCACGCACGTCGATCACGACGTGGTCGCCGACGGCGACGGAGACGTCAAGGTATGCCAAGGCGATCCCCGTGCCCAGCGTCGGTGAGAACGACCCACTCGTCGTGCGCCCCACCTCGGCGCCGTCGACGAGGACAGCCTGATCCGCGCGCGGTACGCCGCGTCCCGTGGCGCGCAGCCCGCGCAGCCTGCGGGTGACCTGCTCGTGGGCAGCGCGCACCGGCCCCGCACCACGGAAGTCGGTCTCGGCGGCCACCGCGAACCACAGGCCCGCCTCTGCCGGGGTCGTGCCGGTGTGCAGCTCGTGTCCGTGCAGGGGGTAACCCATCTCCAGGCGCAGCAGGTCCCGGGCACCCAGTCCCGCCGGTGCCGCGCCGTCAGCAGCCAGCAGCCGGTCCCACAGGTCGCCCGCGCGGGCGGCCGGCACGACGACCTCGTAGCCGCGCTCCCCGGTGTAGCCGCTGCGTGCGATCAGGCCCTCGTCCAAGTCCTCGTGGACCGCGGCGGCGCCCGTGTCGCTCGCGGCTGGGCCGGGCGACGGCACGTCCAGTGGGCGGCAGTCGAGGAACGCCATGCCGTGCACGTCCAGACCGGCCGTCAGCGCGACGTCGACCGATGCGGGCCCCTGGACCGCGATGCACGCGTAGGCGTCGTTGCGGTCCACGATCCGCGGGTCGCCAGGACCGTCGGCGACGCTGGCCCGGACCGCGTCGACGTTGGCCGCGTTGCAGATCACCAGGTAGGCGTGGTCGAGCCTGTACACGAGCAGGTCGTCGACGATCCCCCCGCGGTCGTCGCAGCACAGCGTGTAGTGGGCGCGCCCGGTGCGCAGGCGCTCGATGTCGTTGGTGAAGGCGTGCTGCAGCGCGTCGGCGGCACCGTCACCGGCCACCGTGAACATGCCGAGGTGGGACAGGTCGAACACGCCGCACGCGGTGCGCACCGCATCATGCTCGGCCACGACGCTGCCGTAGTCCAGTGCCATCTCCCACCCAGCGAACGCGGTCAGCTTCGCACCGAGGCCACGGTGTCGGTCATCCAACGGGGACTGGCGCAAGGCCGCATCGGAGGGCATGGGGTTCCTTCGGTACGTGGGGTTGGACGACGCCCGTTAGGGGGCGGACCGGCCGTCGGTGACCGCGGGGACGGTTTCAAAATGGGGAGCCTAAAGCATTCACACCCTGGCTAAGATCATCCCCGGTGCCCCCGCGACCGCGACGCAAGGAGCTGGAACATGTCGGAGACCACCGAATTGGTCGTGCTCGGTGGAGGTACCGGCGGGTACTCGACCGCACTGTTCGCCGCCAACCTCGGGGTGGAGGTGACGCTCGTCGAGAAGGCCAAGGTCGGTGGCACCTGCCTGCACTGGGGATGCATCCCGACCAAGTCGATGCTGCACGCGGCACAGGTTGCAGAGCACGCGCAGCATGCTGACGACTTCGGGGTCAGGGCGTCGTATGACGGCGTCGACGTCCCGGCCCTGCATGAGTTCAAGGATGGCGTCGTCAACGCCAGCTACAAGGGCCTGCAGGCGACGATGAAGAGCAAGGGGGTCGAGACCGTCATCGGCCGTGGCGTGCTCAAGGATGCCAACACCGTCGTGGTCGAGACCGACGAGGGCGAGCGCACGATCACCGGTTCACGTGGTCTCGTGCTGGCCACCGGATCGGTCCCGCGTGACGTGCCGGTCGAGGGTGCCGAGATAGACGGCGAGGTCATCATCAACTCGGACCACGCGCTGTACATGGACGGGATGCCCGAGAAGCCCATCGTGCTGGGTGCCGGCGCGATCGGCGTCGAGTTCGCCACGGTGTGGAACGCGTTCGGGGCCGATGTCACGATCGTCGAGATGCTCGACAACGTCGTGCCCAACGAGGACGTCGACAGCCAGAAGATGCTCAACCGCCTGCTCCGACGCCGCGGGATGGACGTGCAGGCGAAGACGAAGCTCGTGAAGGTCGAGCGAGGCGACGGCGGCCTGCGGGCAACCGTCGAGAACGCGAAGGGCGAGCAGTCCCAGATCGAAGGCGACACACTGATGGTTGCCACCGGCCGCCGCCCGGTCACCGAGGACATGGGCTTCGAGGACGCCGGCGTGACGCTGGACGGCGGCTACGTCGTGGTCGACGAGTACTGCCGTCCGGGACCGGACAAGCTGTGGGCCGTCGGCGACATCCTGCCGCTGTACACGCTGGGCCTGGCCCACTCGTCGTTCCAGGAGGGCAGGCTCGTCGCGCAGCTCGCTGCGGGCCGGAGCGCCGCACCCATCGACTACAAGGGTGTGCCCCGGGTGACCTACTGCCACCCGGAGGTGGCCAGCGTCGGCTGGAACTCGCAGGACCTCGACGAGCAGGGCATCGAGTACGAGACGAGCACCTACCCCTACTCTCACAATGCCCGCGCCATGGGCATGAAGGAGGGCGGCCAGGTCAAGGTCATCGCCGAGCCCGACGGGGGGCGGGTGCTTGGCATCCACATCGTCGGTCCTCATGCGACCGACCTCATCGCCGAGGGGCAGCTCATCTACAACTGGGAGGCTCTGCCGATGGAGGTCGGCCAGTTCATCCACCCGCACCCAACACTCTCGGAGGCCGTCGGTGAGGCCCACCTGGCGCTCGTCGGCATGGGCCTGCACGGGTGACCATGAAGCGTTCGACCGAACACATGCCCTCGTGAACACAAAGGAGCGCACCCGTGGCCACTGAAGTCACACTGCCGGAGCTCGGCGAGTCTGTCACCGAGGGCACGATCACCGAGTGGCTGGTCGACGTCGGCGACGAGGTCAGCGAGGACGACCCGCTGTTCGAGCTGTCGTCAGACAAGATCGACACCGAGGTCCCGTCACCCGCCAGTGGCATCCTGAAGGAGATCAAGGTCGACGTCGACGAGACCGTCGAAGTCGGCACCGTCGTGGCCATCATCGGTTCGGATGGCGGCGGCGATCAGGAGGTGTCCGGCGACACGGCGGCCGAGGAGGCGGAGGCCACCGAGGACGCCGCGACCGACACCGAGGCCGACCAGCGCGCCCCAAGCGAGGAGGCCCGCCCGGCCCGCGCCGGCACCGCGAGCACCGGCAACGGCGGTGTGGCCGGCGGCGACGCGCTCATGTCCCCGATCGTGAGGCGGATGATCGCCGATCACGACCTCGATCCCGAGCAGATCCAGGGCTCCGGCCAGGGTGGGCGCATCACCCGCGACGACGTCGAGGCGGCGATCGGCAGCGGTGGCGCCGCCGGCCGGGCGGACGCCCCGACCGAGGCGAAGGCCGCGAAGCCGTCGAAGCCGAAGAAGCGTGAGGCGGCCGAGGAGGGCCCGGCCTTCGAGCCCGGCGAGCGTGAACGCGTCGAGAAGCTCAGCCGGATCAGGCAGCGCATCGCGGCGAAGATGCAGGAGTCGCTGACCAACACGGCGCAGCTGACGACGGTGCAGGAAGCCGACATGAGCCGCATCATGCGGCTGCGGGCCCAGCACAAGGACGAGTTCAAGCGGCGGGAGGGCGCCTCGCTCTCACCGTTCGTGTTCCTCGTCCGCGCGGCGATCCTCGCGATCAAGCGGCACCCCACGGTCAATGCGAAGGTCGACTGGGACGCCGGCGAGGTGCTGTACCGGGAGTACGTGAACCTGGGCATCGCGGTCGACACCGAGAAGGGCCTGCTGGTCCCCAACATCAAGAACGCCGACGACCTGACGCTGGCAGCGCTCGCCCGCAACATCGCCGATGTCGCCGGCAGGGCGCGCCGCAAGGGCCAGCTCGAGATGTCCGACATCCAGGGCGGCACCTTCACGGTGACCAACACCGGAAGCCGCGGTGTGCTGATCGACACTCCGATCCTGAACTACCCGGAGGTGGCGATCCTGGGTACGGGTGCGATCCAGAAGCGCCCGAAGGTCGTCGACGACGGCCTCGGCGACACCATCGCGATCCGCGACCTGGTGTACCTGTGCCTGACCTACGACCACCAGATCCTCGATGGTGCCGACGCCGCGCGCTACGTCACCGACGTCAAGGAGGTCGTCGAGACCCATGACTGGGAGGCCGAGCTCGGCGTCTAGGCGGGCCACGGGGAACCGGCCGTGATCGCGGTCGACCTCGGGCGCATCGGCTACGGCGTCGCGCTGGACCTGCAGCACCGCCTGGCCGCCGCCAGGACGGCCGACGTGATCGGCGACGTCCTGCTCGTCTGCGAGCACCCGCCCGTCTACACGGCCGGGCGCCACGCCGACCTCGGCAACGTGCGCGACGCCTCGACCATCCCGCTGGTCCGCGCGGACCGTGGAGGCGACGTCACCTATCACGGACCGGGGCAGGCCGTCGTCTACCCACTGCTCCGCCTGTCGGGACCCAGGCGGGTGCGCAGCCACGTCGAGGGGCTGCAGAACGCCTGCATCGCGGTCGCCGCCCGCTTTGGGATCACAGCGCACGCCGAACGGTCGCGGCCCGGCGTATGGGTCGGGTCCGACAAGCTGGCTGCGGTCGGCGTGCGGGTCCAGCGCGGGTCGACCAGCCACGGCCTGGCCTTCAACGTCCGTCCCGACCTAGCCCACTTCGACGGCATCGTGCCCTGCGGCATCACCGAAGGCGGAGTGTGCTCGCTTGCGTCGCTCGGGGTGGCCGCCACGGTCCCGGATGTCGGCGCGGCACTGGTCGACGCGCTGGCCGACGCGCTCAGACGGCCTGTCCGCTGGGGGTCGCGCACGGACCTCGACGTCACGTCGCGGGCGGCGTGACGTGGTGCGCACGACCGCCTCCGAGCCGGCCCGGCGCCGGCGCCCCGCCCCTAGACTTGTCCGTCCACGCCCATCACGATCGGGAAGTTGGCACCCGTGACTTCGATCATCCCCGACGGCGCGACGCGGCTGACGGTCGTCGACGCGCCGTCGGTCGCCCAGCGCAAGCCGTCGTGGCTCAAGCGACAGGTCCCGCTGGCCGGCCCGAACTACCGTGACCTCAAGCGCACGATGCGCGACAACGACCTGCACACGGTGTGCGAGGAGGCGGGTTGCCCCAACATCCACGAGTGCTGGGAGGACCGCGATGCAACGGTGCTGATCGGTGGACCGGAGTGCACGCGGCGCTGTGGCTTCTGCGAGATCGCGACCGGTAAGCCGACGGAGTACGACCGCGACGAGCCCCGCCGGGTCGCCGACGCCGTCGCGAAGATGGGCCTGAACTTCACGGTCGTCACCGGTGTGGCCCGCGACGACCTGCCCGAAGGGGCGGCCTGGCTCTACGCGGAGACCTGCCGCCAGATCAAGCGGCGGCTCCCCCACTGCGGCGTGGAGCTGCTCGTCGACGACTTCCGCGGCCGCGAGGAACCCCTGCGGATGGTACTCGACGCCGAGCCCGAGGTGCTGGCACACAACCTCGAGACACCGCGGCGGCTGTTCCGCCACGTGCGCCCGGGCTTCCGCTACGACCGCAGCCTCGAACTGCTCGACCGTGCGCGGTCCTGGTCCAACAGCGCGACCAAGTCGAACCTGATGCTCGGGATGGGCGAGACCACCGACGAGGTGATCGAGGCCATGCGCGACCTGCGCTCGGTCGGCTGCCAGCTGCTGACGATCAACCAGTACCTCCAGCCGACCCACCGCCACCTCGCGCTGCAGCGTTACGTCGAACCCGCCGAGTTCGAGCGCTACCGCCGCATCGGCATGGACATGAGCTTCGCGTGGGTCGAGTCCGGCCCACTCGTCAGATCGTCGTACCGAGCAGGTCGGCAGGCCGAGCGCGCCGGTGTCTGGCGACGACCGGATCCGGTGGGGCTCGCGGGCTGACACCCGCCCGCTCCGGCGCTAACGTTCCGGGCTGCTCAACATTCCACCTACGCGCATGAGAAGGTGAGCGCTCGTGTGGTTCTCCAACGCCGCGGCAACCGGTCTTCTGCTGGCACAGGAGGTCAACGTCAGCGACGAAGCGCGGCAGGCGTGTCGGGAGAGCTTCCCCTGCACGTTCTTCCTCGACCGCGACTGGCCCCCGTTCGTGGCGCAGCTGCTGGGCGTGCTCATCCCCGACATCCTGATGACGGCGCTGATCTTCCTCGTCGCCTGGTTTCTCGTCCGGGTGGCCCGCAAGGCCATCCGCTCGATCGTCCGCGACATGGTCGAGCAGCGTCAGGAGCGCGTCGGCACCGGCCGCAAGCGGCTGTCGCTGGCGTCGACCCAGTCGATCGACCCGGCCCGAGCCGCGATGCGCACCGAGACGCTCGGCAACGTGCTGCGCAGCGTGACGAGCCTCGTCATCTGGACCGCCGCCGTGTTCGTCGCGGTCACGTCGTTGAAGACGATCGACATCGAGCTCGGACCGCTGATCGCCGGTGCAGGGATCGTCGGCGTGGCGCTCGGCTTCGGGTCGCAGTCGCTGGTCAAGGACTTCCTGTCGGGCATCTTCATGCTGCTCGAGGACCAGTACGGCGTCGGTGACATCGTCGATGTGGGACCGGCGACCGGCGTCGTCGAGGGCATCACCCTGCGCACCACACGCCTGCGCGACGTCGAGGGCGTCGTGTGGCACGTGCCCAACGGTGAGATCGCGCGGGTTGGCAACCTGAGCCAGCAGTGGTCACGGTCGCTGCTCGATATCCCGGTGGCCTACGGCACCGATCTCAACGAGGCGATCTCGATCATCAAGCAGACGGCCGATGACCTGTGGACCGACGCCTCGTGGCGCGGCCTGATCCTCGAGGAGCCCGACGTGTGGGGCGTCGAGGCGTTCGGTGACAGCGCGATCCTCATCCGGATCGTGCTCAAGGTCGTGCCTGCGCAGCAGTGGTCCGTCAGCCGCGAGCTGCGCCTGCGCATCAAGGCCGCCTTCGACGACGCGGGGATCGAGATCCCCTTCCCGCAGACGGTCGTCTGGGTCCGCGACGAGCAGGCGACGACCGAGGCGGACGACGCCGCGACCGGCAACGGTGCGATCGCCCAGCGTGGACCCGAGCGGGAGCCAGTCCGTTCCCGGGAACGGGAGCGAGCGCGTCCGCGCGCGCGCACCGGCGAGTACGACACCGCGCCGCCCGCATCGCACGACGACGGCGACAGCGACGGCCGAAACGACCACTGACCCGTGCGTAGCATGCTGCACGGACCAGTGTGCGGGCACCGTCCGGCGTGACATCGTTGCCGACCGTCGAGGCCGGCGTGCGGTCCGCGGCGATGTAACGGCGCAGAAACAGTCGAGTAATGGCTGTGACAATCGCGCGCACTACGGTGCACGGGCGCGCACAGACAGCGCGGTCACGGCGTGCGCCATGTAGGTCTATGGTTTCGTACATGTCGCGCGAGTCGAGCGCCGCGTCCATCGCACGAGAGGAGCAACGTTGGCGAGTTCACCAGACGACGTACTGGCACGGATCGATTCAGAGGGTATCCAGTTCATCGATCTGCGCTTCTGCGACCTTCCGGGACTGATGCAGCACTTCTCCGTTCCGGCCCACGAGCTCACGGAGGACGTGTTCGCCGACGGCCTGGGCTTCGACGGATCGTCGATCCGCGGGTTCCAGGAGATCCAGGAATCGGACATGATCCTCATCCCGGATCCCGACACCGCACAGGTCGACCCCTTCCGGCAGCATCCGACGCTCAACATCAACTGCTTCGTCCACGATCCGGTCACCGGCGAGTCCTACAGCCGTGACCCGCGCTACATCGCCAGGAAGGCCGAGCAACACCTGGCGGGCACCGGGATCGCGGACACCGCCTACTTCGGACCCGAGGCCGAGTTCTTCATCCTCGACGACGTGCGGTTCGACACCACGCCGGCGTGCTCCTACTTCTACGTCGACTCGGTCGAGGCCGCGTGGAACACCGGCAAGGACGAGGGCCCGAACCTCGGCTACAAGCCGCGACACAAGGAGGGCTACTTCCCGGTGCCGCCGATGGACCACTACCAGGACATTCGGTCCGAGATGGTCCTGGAGCTCGAGAGGGCGAGCGTCGAGATCGAGGTGCAGCACCACGAGGTCGGCACCGCTGGTCAGGCCGAGATCGACATGCGCTTCGACACCCTGCTGCGCACTGCCGACAAGCTGATGCTCTACAAGTACATCGTCAAGAACGTGGCGCACCGGTACGGCAAGACCGTCACGTTCATGCCGAAGCCGATCTTCGAGGACAACGGCTCGGGCATGCACACCCACCAGTCGCTGTGGAACGGCGACGAGCCGCTCTTCTACGACGAGGCCGGATACGCGGGCCTGTCCGACCTCGCGCGGTGGTACATCGGCGGCCTGCTGACCCACGCGCCCAGCGTGCTGGCATTCAGCAACCCGACGACCAACTCCTATCGTAGGCTGGTGCCCGGCTACGAGGCGCCGGTGAACCTGGTCTACAGCCAGCGCAACCGTTCGGCCGCGTGCCGGGTGCCGCTGTACTCGCAGTCGCCGAAGGCGAAGCGCGTCGAGTTCCGGGTGCCGGACCCGTCGTGCAACCCCTATCTGGCGTTCTCGTCCATGCTCATGGCGGGACTGGACGGCATCCGCAACAAGATCGAGCCACCGGACCCGGTCGACAAGGACATCTACGAGCTGCCACGCGAGGAGCTCGAGAGCCTGCCGAGCGTGCCTGCCAGCCTCGAGGAGGCGCTGTCGGCGCTCGCCGACGACCACGAGTACCTGCTGGAGGGCGGCGTATTCACCGAGGACGTCATCGAAGGCTGGATCACCTACAAGATGGACTCCGAGGTGTCACAGGTCCGCCTGCGGCCACACCCGTACGAGTTCCACATGTACTACGACATCTAACGCTGTAGGCCGCTGACCAGCGGTTTCGCGCCTAATCGGCCTCGCTGGTCCGCACCTGGTCCGCACGACGACCGAGCGCGACGTCCACCGCGGCGCGCGCTCGGTCGTCGTCGTCCGGCATCAAGTGGCCGTAGACGCGCAACGTGAACCCCGGGTCCTCGTGTCCGAGGTACGCCGCAACGGCACGGATGGACACACCCTGCGACAGCAACGCGCTCGTGTAGTAGTGCCGCAGCGCGTGCATTCCGTTGGCCCGTGAGCGCTCGACGCCTGCCGCCTCGAGCGCCGGCCGCCCGATGCGCCGGTTGTAGTAGCTGCGCGTCAGCGGCCCGCCCTCACGGGTCGTGAACACGAGCCCGCCGTCGCCTGGCGGGTACTGGTCGATGCGTTCGGACAGCTCCTCGGCGACGGTGGTCGACAGCGGCACGTCACGCGTCTTGCGGCGCTTGGGCGGCGCCAGCGTCGCCTTGCCGTTCACAATCTTGACCTGCGGGGCGCACGAGTAGCTGCCGGCGCAAGAACGCCACGTCAGCGACACGAACGCCGAACGCCTGGCCCTGACGCAACCCGCAGCCGGCCGCGACGACCGGCACGGCGCGCCACCGGTCGGGGTGCGCGTCGATAACCGCCTGCACCCGCTCGGCGGTCCACGGGACCACCTGCTCGACGTCGAGCGCCGGTGGCCGCACCGCCTTCGACGAGCACACGCTCCGCGCGACCAAGCCGTCCTCGACCGCGGCGCCCATCAGTGACGACAGGTTCGCC
>DATHVN010000037.1 GCA_035461305.1 Euzebyales bacterium
TCGGTCTCGTTGTCCACTGCGCTCGTCGCCTCGTCGAGGACGAAGACCGTGGGATCGGTCAGGATCGCCCGCGCGATGGACAGGCGCTGGCGCTGGCCGCCGGACAGCTTCTGCCCGCGCTCGCCGATGACCGTGTCGTACCCCTGCGGCAGCGCCGCGACGAAACCGTCCGCCTCGGCGAGGGCCGCCGCACGCCGCAGCTGGGCATCGGTCGCGTCGGGCCTGCCGAAGCGCAGGTTGTCGCCCACGGTGCCGTGGAACAGGAAGACGTCCTGGCCCACGACGCCGATGACGCCCCGAAGCCCGGCGAACGTCAGCGTCGAGATGTCGACACCGTCGAGCAGCACCCTGCCGCGGTCGGGATCGTACAGCCGAAGCAGCAGTTTGATGATCGTCGACTTGCCGGCGCCCGTCGCGCCCACGATCGCGTGGGTCTGGCCGGCCGGCACGTGCAGGTCGAGGCCCGACAGCACGGGCGCACCGTCGTCGTAGCCGAAATCGACCTGCTCGAAGGTCACGTCCCCGCGCACGGGCGCCGGGAGGACGTCGGTGCCCGGGACCACCCGGGGCACCTCCTCGAGCAGATCCAGGATCCGCCGGGTCGAGGCCATGCCCCGCTGGTACAGGTCGAACGTCTCGCCGAGCCTGGTCAATGGCCACAGGAGGCGCTGGGTGATGAACACCAGCACCGAGTAGACGCCGACCTCGAGCTCGCCATCGAGCGCGCGCAGGCCCCCGAGGACGAGGATCGCCGTGAAGCCCGCCAGGATCGCCATGCGGATCAGCGGCACGAACGCGCTCGACAGGCGGATTGCGTCGCGGTTGGCCTGCGCGTAGCGCTGCGAGCCCGATGCGATGCGGGCGGACTCGCGCCGCTCGGCGGTGAAGGCCTTGATCGTCGCGATGCCCTGCAGGTTGTTCGACAACGTCGCGCTCAGCTCGCCCGCGCGCTCCCGCACGAGCGCGTAGCGCGGCTCCAGCGCATGCTGGAAGCGGACCGAGCCCCAGATGATGACCGGCACGGGCAGGAAGGCCAGCCAGGCCAGATCGCCGATCAGCACGACGAAGGCGGCGCCGACCAGCACCACCGTGGTGAGCAGCTGGAGGATCTCGTTGGCGCCGATGTCGAGGAACCGTTCGAGCTGGTTGACGTCGTCGTTGAGGACCGCGAGCAGCCCGCCGGACTGGCGGTCCTCGAAGAAGCGGAGCTCGAGCTCCTGGACGTGCGCGTACGCCTCGAGGCGCAGCTCGTGCTGCACGTCCTGAGCGAGGTTGCGCCACAGCACACGGAACAGGTACTCGAACAACGACTCCAGGACCCACACGACCACGGTCACCGCCGCGAGGACCAGCAGCTGGTCCCGCGGTGAGGTGATGCCGAAGCGGGCGCCGAAGAACGACCCCTCGCCCAGCACGACGATGTCGACCGCGGCGCCGATCAGGAATGGCGGCGCCAGGTCGAAGGTCTTGTTCAGCACCGACGCGGTCGCGGCGGCGACCACGCGGCGGCGGTAGGTGCCGGCGTGGCGCCACAGGCGCGCGACCGGTCGTGAGCGATGACGTGAGGGCATCGCGCCCAGTCTGAAGGTCGCGGTGGGCGTCCGCCGCCGCGCCTACGACTCTGCGAGGCGGCGCGTCAGCTCGTCCCGCAGCGGCTCGTTGTCGGTGAGCTCGATCGCAGTCGCCAGCTCCGACCTGGCCGGACCTGCTCGGCCGAGTCGGGTGAGCACCTCGGCCCGCGCGGCGTGGAAGTGTGAGAAGCCCGCCAGCTCGTCGACCAGGCCGTCGATGTCGTCGAGCGCGACGTCGAGGTCACCCTGCTCCATGCGCGCCACGGCCCGGTTGAGCCGCAGCACCGGCTCGGACGACGTGCCGATCAGCAGGTCGTACCAGCCGATGATGGCCAACCAGTCGGTGTCGGCGTACGACGAAGCCCCCGCATGGACGGCGGCGATCGCGGCCTGCAGCAGGTATGGACCCGCGACGTCGTGCGCCAGGCCCTCGTCGACGAGAGCGATGCCGCGCGCGATCCGTCCGCGGTCCCACAGCCTGCGGTCCTGTTCCGGCAACGGCACCGGCCGGCCGTCACGCCACCGGGCCGGCCGCCGGGCGGCGGTCAGCAGAAGCAACGCGAGCAGGCCGGCGTGCTCGCCGTCGTCGGGCAGCCGCTGGTATAGGAGGGTCGCGAGCCGGATGGCCTCGTCCTGCAGCTCCACGCGCTGCAGCCGGGAGCCCGCGGTCGCGGTGTGGCCCTCGTTGAAGATCAGGTAGACCACCGCGCGCACGCCGGCCAGACGCGGCGGCAACTCGTCGGCATCCGGCACCGCGTACGGAATGCCGGCGTCACGGATCTTGCGCTTGGCCCGGCTGATCCGCTGGCCCATCGTGGGCTCGGACACCAGGAACGCCCGCGCGATCTCTCCGGTCGTCAACCCGCCGACCACGCGCAAGGTCAGCGCGACCTGCGCCTCGCGCGCCAGCGCGGGGTGACACGCCGTGAACAGCAGGCGCAACCGCTCATCGGGGATCGCGTCGGGCTCGCCGGCGGGCGGGTCGTATGCCTCGGGCACGATCAGCAGCGGGGCCCGGCGCCGCTCGGTGCCCGCACGGCGCAGCCGGTCGATCGCCCGGCGCCGCGCGACGGCGAGCAGCCAACCGGCCGGCTCGCGAGGCATCCCCCGGGACGGCCACTGCTCGGCGGCTGCCATCATCGCATCGCTGAGCGCGTCCTCCGCGAGCTCGAACTCGCGGAGCTCCGCGACGAGCACCGACAGCACCCGTGCGTACTCACTGCGGAACGTCTCGGCGAGGCGCCGGTGGGCACCGAGCGCCTCGCCGAGCGACGACCGCTGGGCCCTTGTCACGCCGCGCACAGTCCCACAGCGCGTTCAACGGCCCAGGGACCACCTGTCGGTGGGCGCACCTAGGCCTCGGGCATGTCGAACTCGATCACGGGCCGCACCTCGACCGCACCGAGCGTCGGGATCTTCGCCGCCCAGCCGATGGCCGCGTCGAGGTCGTCGACGTCGACCAGGTAGTAGCCGTTGATGATCTCCTTGGTCTCGGCGAACGGCCCGTCGGTCGTCAGGACCTCACCGTCGTTGACCCGCACGGTCGTCGCGGTCGACGTGTCGTGCAGCGCCTCGCCGTCGACGTACGCTCCCGACTCCTGCACCTCGGAGGTGAACTCGAACCACTTCTGCATGTCGGCCTGCTGGTCCTGCTCGGACCACTGCGAGCGGATGCCCTCCTCCTCGGCGATGAGCAGCAGGTACTTCATGGCGTCTCCTTCCCGGGTGCGACCCGCCGTCTGCGGACCGCCGTCGTGACGTGGTCGTGCACACCATGCTGGCTTCGACACCCCGTCAGGAGAATTCTTCCACCGCGGTGGACCCGAGCTCCACAGTCCGCTCACTGGCGCAGCCCGCCGATCTCCAGCAGGCCCGGATCGGTCCACGGACCGCCGCTGCGTGCAGCGAGGTCGGCGAACGTCGTGGACCGCAGGATCGCGATCGTCGCGTCGCGCACGTCCTCCCACACCCCGCGCAGTGCACAGCCCACCGTCATCTCACATGGCTCCGGCTCGCTGCGCGTCGCGCAGCCGATCGGCGCGAGCTGGCCCTGGAAGATGCGCACGACACGCTCCATCGTGATCTCGTCCGGTGCCTTGTTCAGCCGGTAGCCGCCGCTCGGGCCGCGCTCCGAACGGACCAACCCGGCGCTGCGCAGCAGGGGCATGATCTGCTCGAGCACCGACCGCGGGACGGCCGTGCGCCTGGCGATCTCGTCGAGCTTGACCGGCTCGTCGTCGTCCATCAGCGCGAGCAGGAGCACAGCGCGGGTGGCGTAGTCGGTCCGTCGTGCGATCCACATGGTTGCGCTCCCCTGCTGGCACCCGACCGACCGTCCAGGTCGCATGCGGCGGCCGTCATCCGCTAGAGTGCCGCAGTGATTCTCTGCTTTGTTGACATCATTAGTAGACAATATTGAGATCGGATCCGCAATGCAGATGTTCGTCGTGCTGGCGATTGTCGGGCTGGCGGCGCAGCTCGTGGACGGCACCCTGGGCATGGCCTACGGCATGACCTCATCGACCCTGCTCCTGGCGACCGGGCTGCCGCCGGCCACCGCGTCAGCCTCCGTCCACCTGGCGGAGGTCGGAACAACACTGCTGTCGGGCACGGCGCACTGGCGGTTCGGCAACGTCGACTGGCGGATGGTGCGACGCATCGCGCTGCCTGGCGCGATCGGCGCGTTCCTCGGTGCGACCGCGCTGAGCTCGATCTCCACGGAGCTCGCGGCACCGTGGATGGCGCTGCTGCTCCTCGCGCTGGGTGTCTACGTCCTGGTGCGGTTCACCTTCAGTGGGGTGCCACGACCCCGCCGCCCCCTGCGGGGCCGGTGGCTGGCGGTCCTGGGCATCGGCGCCGGCTTCATCGACGCCACCGGCGGCGGGGGCTGGGGCCCCGTGGCCACCCCGACGCTGCTGGCCAACGGCGACATGACGCCGCGCAGGGTCATCGGCTCGGTCGACACCAGCGAGTTCGCGGTGGCGCTGGCGGCGAGCCTCGGCTTCCTGCTGGCACTCGGCCGGCAGGGCGTCGACCCCGTCGCGGCAGGCGCACTGCTCGCAGGGGGCGTGGTGGCGGCACCGATCGCCGCATGGCTGGTGCGGCACGTGCCCGGGCGCCCACTCGGGTCCGCGGCCGGTGGCTTGATCGTGCTCAGCAACGCCCGCGTGCTCCTCAACGCGGTCGGTGTCCCGTCCGACGGTCGGACGGGGACCTATGCCGTCCTGATCATCGCCTGGACGGTCGCCGTGGCCGTGGCAGTTCGGCGCGAGCGGACCGACCCGACGACCTTCGGCGAGTCCGCCTAGCTCATGCAAGCAGCCCGGCGGCCGGAAACGCGATGTACTCCGCGTAGAACAGCGCCCAGATCACGAGGTAGAACCGGGCGACCGACGGCTGGCGCGTCAGATCGACCCGGGCGCTGGCCACCAGCAGCACCGCCAGCGCCGCGAGGTGTGTCCCGGCCAGCACGCCACCATGCAGGCCGGGCACACCAACGATGGCCGCGGCGATGACCGCGGCGTAGGCGACCGCGAGGACGGCCAGCCCGAGCAGCAACACCCGCCGCGCACCCAGCCGCAGCGTGAGCGTGCGCACGCGGAAGCGGCGGTCGCCGTCCATGTCGGGGATGTCCTTGAACCAGGCGATGACGAGGCTGATCGCCAGTACCACGGCGGTCAGGACGACGATCAGCGCCGGCACGACCGGCTCCGCGCCCACGACCGTCACGAAGTGCAGGTACAGGAGCAGGTTCACGGCAAGCCCGCGGACGCCGGCGATCGACAGCGCCGCCCACAGCGCGCGCCGCTTCAGCCGGACCGGTGGCAGCGAGTAGGCCGTGCCGACGACGAAGCCGACCGCGAACGCCGCCAGCGCATACGGGCCGGTCAGCAGCCCGATCACACCTGCCAGTGCCGCCGAGCCGGTGACCAGGCCCTTCGCGGCCGGCATCGTCAGTGCACCCGATGCGAGTGGGAGCCACGGCTTGTTGACCCGGTCGATGTCGACGTCGGTGACCTGGTTCAGACCGACGATGTAGACGTTGATCGCGAGGCTGCCGACCAGGACGGCGAGCACCTGCGGCCACCCCGCCCACCAGCCCGTCGACAGCGCCGCCAGCACCGCGAGGGCCGCCACCGACAACGACGTGCCGATGATCGTGTGCGGTCGGCTGAACGCCACCATGGTCGCCACGCTGCCATCCTGCCGTGCGCGGTGGCGCGCGACACATATGACGTCGCTGCGCCGCACGGGCTAACGTTGCCGCATGCGAGCAGTCGTCCTTGCGGGAGGCGGCGGAACCCGGCTCCGTCCCCTGACCGCCACGACCCCCAAGCCGATGGTCGAGTTCATGGGCCACCCCTATGCGGTCGGCCTCATGCTGCGCCTCGCCCAGGCGGGCGTGGACCGCCTGGACCTGCTCGTCGGTCGCCGGACCGACCACTTCGACGCCCTGGTCGCGGCGGGCAGCGACGTCGGCGTCGCCGTCGAGGTGCTGACCGAGGAACGCCCCCTCGACACGGCCGGCGCCGCGCGGCGACTGCTGCGCGGCAGCGGCGAACGGGACGTCCTCGTGTGCAACGGTGACGTGCTGACCGACATCGACTACACCGACCTGGTCGCGCGGCACCGCACGGGCGACGCCATCGCCACGCTGGCGCTCACCCGGGTCGAGGACACGTCGAGCTTCGGAGTCATCGAGTGCACACCGGACGGGACGGTCTCGGCGTTCATCGAGAAGCCGCCCCCCGGCACGACCTCGGCCGACACGATCAACGCGGGCACGTACGTGCTCGATGTTCGCGCGTTCGATCCCTTCCCGGGCGACGGGCCGCTGTCATTCGAACGCGACGTCTTCCCCGGGCTGCTCGCCGGCGGCGGGATGCTGCGCGGCGAGCCCTACGACGTTCACTGGCAGGACCTGGGCACGCCCCGTCGGTTCCGCGACGGCTGCCATGCGGTGCTGGACCGGCGGTGCGACTGGCCGGTGCCACCCGAAATGGAACCATGCGACGGTGCCGTCGCCGTCCATCGGACCGCGAAGATCGCCGACGACGTGACCCTGGTCGGGCCGTGCGTCGTCGGCGACGGCACCATCGTCGGCACAGGCGCACGGCTGCGCGGCGCGATCATACTGCGCGGCGCGGTGATCGGTGACGGCGCGGACGTGAGCGACGCGATCGTCGGCCCGGGCGCACACGTCGCGGCGGGAAGCTGCGTCGGCCCCGAGGCGGTCGTGGTCGCCGGCGGAAACTGACGGCCGGGCATGACCCGGGCCCGGGTCAGCGCGTGCGCCACCAGGTCAGCGCGTACGCCGCCGGTCCTCGCGCACACGCACGCCGACGCGAAGCGGGGTGCCGATGAAGCCGTACGTGTCGCGCAGGCTGCGCTCGAGGTAGCGCACGTACGACGCCGGCACCTGCGCGTTGGAGAACACGCGAAACGTCGGCGGACCAACCTCCACCTGGGTCGCGTAGCGCAGCCGCACCGTCCGGCCGCGTGCCATCGGCGGGGCGGTCGCGGCGACGGCGTCGGCCAGCCACCGGTTGAGCTTGGCCGTCGGGATGCGGCGTGACCATTCGGCGTGCACCTGATCGATCACCTGCCCCAGCGTCCTGAGCCCGCGACCGGTACGCGCCGACGTGCGCAGCAGCGGCGCGAACGACGTGAACGCGAGCAGGCGGTCGAGCTCACGGTCGATGCGGCCTCGCCGCTCCTCGTCGACCAGGTCCCACTTGTTCAGGACCATCACGAGCCCGCGGCCGGCGTCGATGACCTGCCGCGCCAGGCGCTGCTCCTGCTCACCGACCGGCTCGGACGCGTCCACCACCAGCAGCGCCACCTCGGCCCGGCGCAGCGCGCCGACGGCCCGCATCCGGCTGTAGTACTCGGTGTCGTCGCCGCCGCGGACCTTGCGGCGCAGTCCGGCCGTGTCGATGAACCGGTAGCTGCCGCCGCCGCTCAGGCGCAGCACCGAGTCGACGGTGTCCCGCGTCGTGCCCGGCCGCTCGTCGACGATCACCCGCGGCTCACCCGCCAGTCGGTTGAACAGCGACGACTTGCCGACGTTGGGTCGTCCGAGCAGCACGACGCTGACCTCGTCACGTGGTCGCTCGCGCGCGGGCACGTCAGCGCCGCCGAGCTGGGCGAGCACCGCGTCGAGCAGGTCACCGGAGCCCCGGCCGTGAAGCGCGCTGACAGGATGGGGCTCGCCCATGCCCAGGCCGTACAGCTCGGCGAGCTGTGACTGCAGCACCGCAGCGTTGCCCAGCTCGTCGGCCTTGTTGGCGACCAGCAGCACAGGAACCTTCGACGTGCGGAGCCAGCGGGCGACCATCGCATCGTCGTCGGTGATGCCGACAGTCAGGTCGACGACGAACAGGATCACATCGGCGTCGGCCGAGGCGACCTCGGCCTGGGTCGTCACGGCCGCCGACAGGTGGTCAGGTCCGTCGATGCCGATCCCGGCCCAGCCGCCGGTGTCGACGATGGTCAGCGGTCGTCCCGACCACACGGTGTCGTGCTCGGTCCGGTCGCGGGTGATGCCCGGCTGCTCCTGCGTGATCGCAGCGCGGCGGCCGATCAGCCGGTTGACGAGCGTCGATTTGCCGACGTTCGGGCGGCCGACGACAGCGACGACGGCCGGCGGAGCGTCGGAAGCCGTGGACGTGTCAGGACCGGTCATGTGGCCCCACCAGATCGACGATGCGAGCGACGACCGCATCGACCGTCAGGTCGGCGGTGTCGACCACCACGGCATCGGCGTCGAGGAACGTGTTGTGCCTGTCGGCATCGTCGCGGGCGAGCAGCTGGGTCGTCACGCGCTCGATCACTGCGGCGTCATCGTGGCCCTGCTGGGCGGCCCGACGCGCGGCGCGAACCGCGGGCGGCGCGGTGAGCCACACCTTGAGCCGGGCGTCGGGGACGATCACCGATGCCGCGTCACGCCCCTCGACCACGGCCCCCTCCCCCGCAGCGGCCGCGCGCTGCAGCAGGACCAGGCGGCGTCGGACATCCGGGTGCGCGGCGACCGCAGACACCTGCGCCGTGACGTCGTCCGAGCGGATCTCGGCTTCGACGTCCCGGCCGTCGAGCAGCGTCCGGTCCCGCCGTCGCGTGATGTGCACGCCGTCGAGCACGGCGAGCACCTCCGCCTCCGAGCGCGGGTCGGCGCCCGCCCACAGCACCGCCAGCGTCGCCGCCCGGTAGTAGGCGCCGGAGTCGACGTGGGGGACACCGAGCCGCCGGGCGAGCGCGGCGGCGACCGTCGACTTCCCCGACCCGGCCGGCCCGTCGATCGCGACCACCGTGCTCATGGGACGACCTCGCCGCCCCGATGCCGCAGGTCACAGCCCAGCGCGCGGGCGTCGTCCCAGAACGCCGGGTACGTCTTGGCCACGCAGCCCGGATCCAGGATCGTCACACCGGCGACGCGGCTCCCGATCGCCGCGAAGGCCATCGCCAGCCGGTGATCATCATGCGTCCGCAGCGTGGCGGGGCCGCGCGCTCCGCCGCCGTGGATGGTCAGGGTGTCGGGGGCCTGCTCGACCTCGACTCCGAGGCGGCCGAGCTCGGTCGTGAGCGCCTCGAGCCGGTCCGTCTCGTGCATGCGCGCGACGCCGACGTCACGCAGCACGGACGTTCCGGGCGCCAGGGCCGCGAGCGCCCCGAACGTCGACACCTGGTCCGGCATGGCCGCCAGCGACACGTCCACCGGCCGCAGCGCTCCGGTGGACGTCACGGTGACGCCGACCGACCGACGCGCGACCTCGCAGCCGAACGCGGCGAGGACCTCGACGGCACCGGCGTCGGGCTGGCGTGTCGGCACCGCGTTGGTCACGGTGACACTGCCGCCGGACGCGGCGGCGAGGGCGTGGAGGTGCGCCGCGGCGCTGGCGTCGTACTCGACGTCGACGCTGCGCGCCAGGTAGCCGCTGCCGGCACGGACCCGCCAGCCGTCGGGCCGGTCGTCGACCTGCGCGCCCCACGACCGCATCAGGTCGACGGTCAGCGCGATGTAGTCGGCCGCCGTCCGTCCCCGGAACCGGCAGACGACGTCTGCCCGCGCGTAGGGGGCGACCAGCAGCACAGCGCTGCCGAACTGGCTCGACCCCGACACATCGACCTCGACCGTGCCTCCCACGAGCCCACCGCCGGCGATGCGCACCGGCAGGCCGCCGTCGGTGTCGTCTGCCTTGGCGCCGAGCGAGCGCAGCGCGTCGACCAGCGGGCGGATCGGGCGGCGCCGCAGCGGCGCGTGCCCGGTGACCTCGCCACCGTGCCGCCCGAGCGCACACACCGCGGTGACGAACCGGGCGGTCGTGCCTGACAGGCGGGCGTCAAGTGGCGCGTGCGGGCTCGCGATGTCACCGCCTGTGCCGGTGACCCGCCAGTGCTCCGCAGTGAGATCGACGACGGCACCGAGCGCCCGGAGGCAGTCACGCATGGCCGTGCTGTCGTCGCTGTCGAGCGGCGCTCGCAGGGTGCTAACACCCGTCGCGAGGGCGGCCGTGACGAGAGCACGGTTGGTGACGCTCTTGCTCGCTGGCGCGCGCACCCGTCCGCCGACGGGGCCGGCCGGCACGACCTCGAGCGCAGCCGTGGAACCCCGCGCGGTCACAGCAGCCGCTCGCGGACCTCGTAGCTGCGTTCCTTGAGCGCCGCAGCAGCCGTCGCGGCGTGCCCGGCGCCCGAGATGATCAGCCGCAGGGCGCCGCGGCCGCCCTCGGCGGCGTGGTCGATGCTGAAGTCTTCGATGTTGACGCCGGTCGCGCCGACACAGGTCGTGACCTCGGCCAGCACGCCGGGGCGGTCCGGGATCGGCAGCACCAGCTCGACCAGGGCGCCACCCGCGACCGTCTTCCGGGGGAGGCTCCGCCGTGCACGTTGCGCGTCGGCCAGCACCCGGTGCAGCTGGTCATCGTCCGCCGCGGCCACCGTGGCGCGCAGCTTCGAGATGCGGGTCGCGTAGTCATCGAGCACCCCGACGATCGCGTCGCGGTTCTCGGCGCAGATGTCCAGCCACAGCTTGGGGTTGCTGGCCGCGACACGCGTGGCGTCGCGGAAGCCGCCGGCGGCCAGCAGCAGCAGTCCGGCGTGCTGCTGCTGCGCCTGCTCGGTGGCCAGGTTCATCAGCGTCGTCGCGGCGAGCTGCGGCAGGTGGCTGATCACGGCGACCAGGCGGTCGTGGTGGACCGGATCGATCGCCATGGGACGCGCGCCGACGCCCGCGACCAGGCGGTGCAACGTCCGGTAGGCCTCCGGATCGGTGTGCGTCGTCGGCGTCAGCAGGTAGGTGGCGCCGACGAACAACTCCGCGGTCGCGTGCTCAGGGCCGGCCTCGTGGGAACCGGCCATCGGATGCCCGCCGACCAACCAGACGTCATCGGGCAGCACGTGCTGGAGCGTGGACACCACGGCCGTCTTGACGCTCGCCACGTCCGTGACGATCGCTCCGGTGCGCAGGAAGCCAGCGACCGTCCTTGCGACATCAGCCACGGCCGAGACCGGCACCGCCAGCACCACGACGTCTGCGCCGGCCACGGCCTCGCCGGCCGACAACGCGGCCTCGGTCAACCCGCCGCGCTGCAGCGCGGTGGACAGCCGGTCGGTGTCGTGGTCGTAGCCCACGACGTCGTCGACCTCGTGCACCTGCTGCAGGGCGAGGCCGAGCGACGTGCCGATCAGGCCCGTCCCGATGATCGCTACACGCACTGCAACCGCTACTCCTGGGGTGTCGTGCCTGGACTGCACTGTATGCGGTGTGCGCCCACCGCGGCGGCCGGCGCCGGCTCATCGTCGCCCTCCGGCTCGCTGACGCTCGCCCGCGCCCTGCTGATCCCCGCCCTCCGGCTCGCTGACGCTCGCCCGCGCCCGTCACTCGGGCAGATCGCTGCGCAGCTGGCGCGCACCATGCAGGTACGCGTGCCGAAGGTCGGCGCGTGCACGGTCGGTCTGCACGTGCGCCAGGACCCGGATGCACAGCGGGATGTTGCTGGGGCCGTCGATCGGCAGCTCCCGCGCGCACAACATCGGCACGTCGGAGATGCCGGCCTCACGCACGGCGGCGGCGGGGAACTCGCTGTGCACGTCCTCGGTCGCGGTGAAGATCAGGCTGATCAGGTCGGCCGACACCAGTCCGTTGCGCTCGAGCATGGCGCCGAGCAGCTCGGCGGTGCGCTCCAGCACCTGGTCGCGGGTGTCGGCGTCGAGCGTCGTCGCACCGCGCAGCGCGGCGATCCGGGGCCGATCGTGGGGCGCGGTCACGTCGTCGGTGGTGGACCTCATGATGTCGGTGCTCACTGCTCTTCGTCCTCGTGGTCGTCCACCACCGCCGGGTCGACGCCTTCGCTCTCTCCCAGCCGCACCGCCGCGTAGAGGTCCTGCACCTCGCGGTCGGTCAGTGGCCGAACACGTCCCTGGCCCATGTCGCCGAGCCTGACCGGACCGACCTGGACCCGCGCGAGGCGAACCAGTGTGAGCCCGACGACGCCGAGCATGCGCCGCACCAGCCGGTTCCGGCCCTCGGTGACCACCAGTTCGAGCAACGTCTCGTCTCTGGCCGATGCCAGGGTACGCACCGACGCGGCGGCCGCCACCCCGTCGGACAGCACCACCCCGTCCGTCAACGCGCGCAGCGCCTGGCGCCGGACGGCTCCGCGCAGCTGCGCCACGTACGTCCTGGGGATCTCATAGCTCGGATGCGTCAGGCGCTGGGCCAGCGGTCCGTCGTTGGTCAGCAGCAGCAGCCCCTCAGTGTCGGCGTCGAGCCGGCCCACGGGGAACACCCGCGGCGGCGGCGCGACGTAGTCGGCGACAGTCGGACGGCCCTCCGGATCGTTCATCGTCGTGATGACGCCGCGGGGCTTGTTGAGCATGTAGTGCACGAGCTGGGGATCCGTCCGGACCTGCACGCCGTCGACCGCGAGGACATCGGCCCGTGGGTCCGCGCGATCGCCGAGCCGGGCGGTCCGGCCGTTGACCGTGACCTTTCCGGCGGCGATCAGTTCCTCGCACTGCCGGCGGCTGCCGAGTCCCGCCGCCGCCAGCACCTTCTGCACCCGCTCCGGCCCGCTCATGACGTGTGCCTACCGCTGCCGCTGACACGCCGCAGGTGGCGCACACGACGCCGAGCACTCACGACGTGTGGTCGTCAGAGGTGGGCGTCGCCACACGGCCGACATCGCGGCGGGCCTGCCGGTAGCCGTCGAGCGGCGGCTCGTCCGGCGGGGGTCCCGGAGGCGCGAACACGCCGAGGGCGGGAAGCTCAGCGACCGAGCCCAGGCCGATCTGCTCCAGGAACGTCGTCGTGGTCGCGTAGAGCACAGGCTGCCCGGGTGTGTCCTCCCGTCCGATCGCCTCGATCAGATCGCGGCTGAGCAGCGTGCGCACGGCTCCGTCGGCGTCGACGCCGCGGATCTGCGAGATGGTCGCCCGCGTCACCGGCTGCTTGTAGGCAACGATGGCCAGCGTCTCCAGCGCTGCCCGTGACAGGCTGCCCGTCCGTCCCCGCGTGACCCACCGCTCGACGTACTCTGCGGCCTGCGGCGCCGTGTACAGGCGCCACCCGCCGCCGACCTCACGCAGGACGAAGCCATGGCCGTCGTCGAGGTACTCGCGCCGCAGCTGTCGCAGGCCGTCGACGACCTTCTGCTCACCGATCTCGAGGACCTGCGCCAGCGTGTTCGCAGGTACGGGCTCCTCGACGACCAGCAGGATCGCCTCCAGTCCGAGCCGCAGCTCGGGATCGAGCTCGGTGTCCGGGTCCGTCATCGACCGGCCCGCACCGCCATGGGCCGGAGCGCGACCGTCGTGTCGCCGGTCGTCACGGCCACCAGGTCGTGGGCCGTGCGCGCGATGACCATGTCGCCGCAGTGGGTGGATTGCTCGACCTCGACGTGCTCGTTCTTGTACAGCTCGAGGACGGCGACGAACGCGACCGCCACCTCGACGCGGGTCCGGTAGGCGCGCGTCAGCGCACGGAACGTCGCGCGGCCGCCGGCGCTGTCCAGGCGATCGACGAGGTGCCGCGAGGCCTGCTCGACGGTGATCGGGATCAGTGGCAGGTGCGAGGTGTCGACGGCGCGGTCACGCTCGGCCATGCGGGCGAGCAGGTCCCCGTGGAGCATCGCGAGGTCGTCCGGCGTCGTCGTCAGCTCGACCGGTGGGACGCGTCCGACGAAGGCCTGTTCCAGCGGCACCGCCCGCGGTACGTAGCCCTGCTGGTCGGCCATGCGTCCACCCAGGAACGACGCGGCCTCGGTGTACACCTGGTAGTCCAGCAGGCGGGCGTACAGCAGGTCGCGGGCGTGCATGGCGAGCTCGTCGATCTCGGGCTCGTCGTCGGTCGGCAGTAGCCGGGCGGCCTTCAGCTCGACCAGGGTCGCCGCGATGACCAGGAACTCGGTGGTGGCCTCGAGGTCCAGGGTGTCCATCCTCCGCACGACGGCGAGGTAGTCGTCGGTGATGTCAGCCAGCGCCACGTCGTATACGTCGACCCGGCGCTGTGCGATCAGCTTGAGCAGGAGATCGAAGGGTCCTTCGAAATCACCGACCGTCACGGTGTACGCCATGTCGCGACAGTGTAGGGCAGTCGGTCCACCCGGCAGAGCAGGCACGGCGGGCGGCGTCACTGTCGCATCGTGGTCACCCGAGCAGCACCCGCGAGAGCACGACCTCACGGGGCCCGGCGTCGCCGAGGGCGATCGCCGCCTGCACGCTGTCGACCGCGCGCTGCGCGGCCTCCGCGGAGCGCGCGTGGACCTGTGCGACCCGCTGCCCGGCATCGATCCTGTCCCCGACCTCGACCTCGAGCACGATTCCGACCGCGGGGTCGACGTCGTCGCCCTTGCGGGCTCGACCGGCCCCGAGGCGCGCGACCGCCTCGCCGATCCGGCGTGCGGAGATCCGCTGCATGGTGCCGCCTGCCGTCGCCACGACCTCGCGCTGCACCGACGCCGACGGCAGGATCGACGCGGGATCGTTGCACACCTCCGGGTCGCCGCCCTGGCCGGCGATCATCTGCTCGAGGCGCTCGAGCGCTTCGCCCTTCTCCCACCGGCGGATCAGGTCCTGGCGCACCGCATCGGCCGCACCGCTGCCGCCCTCCTGCGGCCGGGCCTCGCTCAGCGCGAGGGTCGCCAGCTCCACCGCCACCTCGGCGAGACGCCCCGTGGGCGCACCCTGCAGCAGGCTGATCGCCTCCGAGACCTCCAGCGCGTTGCCGATCTGACGACCGAGTGGCTGGTCCATGTCCGTCACGAGCGCAGCGCACCGGCGACCGGCGCTCTGGGCGAGCTCGACGCAGAGTGTCGCGAGCTCCTCGGCCGCCTGCGTGTCCGCCATGAACGCCCCGTCCCCCGCTTTGACGTCGAGGACGATCGTCGATGCACCGGCGGCGAGCTTCTTCGACATGACCGACGAGGCGATCAGCGCGGTCGACTCGACCGTCGCGGTCAGGTCCCGCAGTGCGTACAGCACGCGGTCAGCGGGCACCAGCCGGTCGGTCTGGGCGGCGACCACGCACCCCACACGCTCGACGATCTCGAGCATGCGGCGCGGGTCGAGGTCGACGTCGAAGCCGGGGATCGCCTCGAGCTTGTCGAGCGTACCGCCCGTGTGCCCCAGCCCCCTCCCCGACAACTTGACCATCTGGCCGCCGGCCGCGGCGACCAGTGGCGCGACCAGCAGGGTTGTGCCGTCGCCGACCCCGCCGGTCGAGTGCTTGTCGATCGTCGGCCCCGACAGCGACGACAGGTCGAGGGTCTCGCCGCTCTCCCACAGGATCGTCGTGAGCGCCCTGGCCTCGTTGGTCGTGAACCCGCGGATGACCCCCGCCATCAGCAGCGCCGCGATCTGCGCCTCGCCAACGTCACCGGCCAGCATGCCCTCGATGAGCGTCCGCAGCTGAGGCTCGCTCAGCTCGTGACCGTCGCGCTTGCGGGCGATCAGCTCACTGGGCAGCAGTCCGGAGTCGTGGGTCACGTCGCTCGCCTCCGCGGGTCACTCAGCCGGTCGAGCGGCACCACAGGGTGTGCGGTGCGCTCCTTCATCATCCCGCTATGACGCGGATGCACACTCCACACAGAGCACGCTCATCGGCCGCGCCTCCAGGCGCGACGTCGAGATCTCCCGGCCACACCGTTCGCAGATGCCGTACTCCCCGTCGTCCATGCGCTCGAGCGCCCGCTCGACGTCGGCGAGCCGGTCGGTGGCCTGCTCGATCAGGGTCAGCTTCTCGGACCGCTCGGCCGTCGCGCTGGCGGAGTCCGCGAAGTTGTCGTCGACGTCGCCGAGCTCGCGTACGTTACCGCTCTCGGGATCGGCGCCGAGGCGCTTCAGCTCGACGATCAGGTCCTGCCTGCTGCCATCGAGCTCGGTGCGCAGCCTCTCCTGCGTGTGCGCGTCCATGTCATGGCTCCACTCGTCTGCGGGCGACCGTCAGTGGTCGCCATGTGCTCATGCGATGCCGTCCGCCGTCGCTCGGGGGTGCGCGCGTTCGTAGACGCTGCGCAGCCGGGTCGTCGACACCTGGGTGTAGATCTGGGTCGTGTTCACGCTTGCGTGTCCGAGCAACTCCTGCACGACCCGCACGTCCGCACCGCCGTCGAGGAGGTGCGTGGCGAACGAATGCCTCAGTGTATGTGGCGACACGACCTCGCCGAGGCCGACCGCCTCCGCGTGTGCCTTGACGATCTTCCAGGCACCCTGCCTGGTCAACCGTCCGCCGCGCTGGTTGCACAGCAGCCAGGGACCACTCGCGTGCAGGGCCGGCCGTCCCCGCGTCACCAGCGCGTCGACCGCCCGCGCCGCCGGACGGCCGAAGGGCACGATGCGCTCCTTGCGGCCCTTGCCGAGGCACCTGACGGTGCGCAGCGTCAGGTCGACGTCGTCGACGTCGAGCGCCACGAGCTCGGAGATCCGCAGCCCCGCCGAGTACAGCAGCTCGAGCAACGCGCGGTCGCGCAGGACCGCGGGACCGTCACCCGAGGGCGCACCCAGCAGCGCCTCGATCTGCGGCATGGTCAGCGCCCGCGGCAGGTTGCGGGGCAGCCGTGGGGCGCTGAGGTAGCTCGCGGGGTCGGTCGCGGTGAGCCCCTCCGCCACCAGGAAGCGGTGGAAGCCGCGCACCGCCGCCACGGTCCGGGCGATGGACCGCGGCGCGTAGGTGGAGCCGCGCGCGTTCGGCGTCGTACGCAGCCAGGGGACCAGCCCGCGCAGCGTCGCAACGTCCACCTTCGCGACGTCGGTCACGCCGACCTGGGCGAGGAACGTCCGGTACAGGCGGAGATCGCGGCGGTACGCAGCCAGGCTGTGGTCGGACAGGCCGCGTTCGACGATGAGGTAGTCGAGGAACCGCGCCCCGTGCTGCGGCAGCTCATTGTCGACGTGGCTGCGCGGTGCCATCACGGCCGGACCCGTGGAGGCGTGGGGGCGTTCTCCTCGCACGTGACACCCGCCGGCACACCGCTCCGCATGTCTGCAGCCCTTCCGTCCGCTGCCCACCGCGTCGGTCCCGGCACGACGCCCGCCCGGCGCGCTGGTGACCCGTCACGACAGGTCAGCGGCCCGACGTGGCCGTCGGCGCGGTCCGTCGTCGGACCGCGGTGGCCCGCACCGCCGCAGTCTAGAGGTCGTCCCGGGCGTCACACCCGACGAGCAGCAGCCCGATCACGGTCTTGGCGTCGGTGACGGCCCCTGTGCGCACCAGCGCGACCGCCTCGGCCAGCGGGACGCGCAACACCTCCATGTCCGCCTCCTCGGCCTCGGCGACGAAGTCGTCGTCGGGCGTCGCGGGGCGCAGGTCGCGACCGACGAACAGCGTCGTTGCCTCGTCGGTCCATCCGGCCGAGTTCAAGAAGCGCGTCAGGCGCTCGAGCGTCCCGGCGGTCATGCCGACCTCCTCGGCGAGCTCCCGCTGCGCCGCGTCGGCCTCCGCCTCACCCTCCACGTCGAGCAGGCCGGCGGGGATCTCCAGCTCGTACCGGCCGACCGGATGCCTGTATTGCCGCACCATGACGACCTCGCCGTCGTCGGTCAGCGGGACGACCGCGACCGCGTCGGGCCGTTGCGCGACTTCGCGCGACGCCAAGCGCCCACCGGGCATGGCGACCCGATCGACCCGCAGCGTCGACATCACGCCCTCGTGGGTCACGGTGGAGTCGACCACGTCGAACCGTGTGTCCGGCGCACGCGTATCACGGTCGTCGCTCACGACGCCATCTCCTGGAACGTCGCGGGGTCGGGCAGGCGGCCGGCCTGGGCGAGCATGCGCTCGCGCGCCGCGGCCACGAAGCCGTCGAACAGCGGCTGCGGACGGTCGGGACGGGACAGGAACTCGGGGTGGAACTGGCAGCCGACGAACCACGGGTGGTCGTCCAGTTCGATCATCTCGACGAGCCGGCCGTCCGGGCTCAGCCCCGAGAAGCGCATGCCGGCCGCCTCGAGCCGAGTGCGGTAGCGGTTGTTGACCTCCCACCGGTGCCGGTGGCGCTCGTAGACCACCGGCTCGTTGTAGACGGCGGCTGCCCGCGTCCCGGGCATGACCCTGCACGGGTATGTGCCGAGCCGCATCGTACCGCCCTTCTCGACGACGCTGTGCTGGTCGGCCATCAGGTGGACGACGGGATCGGGCGTCTCGGGCTCGAACTCGCTGGAGTTGGCCTCGGGCAGGCCCACCACGTGGCGTGCGAACTCGACGACAGCGACCTGCAGGCCGAGGCAGATGCCCAGATAGGGGATGTGGCGCTGGCGGGTGAGCCGCGCAGCGGCGATCTTGCCCTCAATGCCGCGGACGCCGAACCCGCCGGGCACGAGCACACCATGCGCGCTCGCCAGCATGCGCTCGGCCGTCACGTGGTCGATGAGTTCGTCCGACGGAACCCAGCAGAGGTCGATGTCGACACCGTGGTGCACACCCGCGTGCCCGAGCGCCTCGACCACCGAGAGGTAGGCATCGGGCAGCGACGTGTACTTGCCGACCAGCGCGATGCGCACGGTGTCGTCGGGATGCATCGCCCGGGCGACCATCGCGGCCCACTCGTCCATGCGGGGCTCGACGGTAGGGTCCAGGCCGACGCGGCCGACGATGAAGTCGTCGAGGCCCTCCTCGCGCAACCGCAGCGGCACGGCGTAGATCGACTCGGCGTCGTGCGCGCTCACGACCCCCTCGAGGTCCACGTCGGACAGCATGGCGATCTTGCGCTTGAGCTCGGCCGACAGCGGCCGGTCGCTGCGGCACACGACCGCGTCGGGCTGGATGCCGATGCTGCGGAGCTCACGCACCGAGTGCTGCGCCGGCTTGGTCTTGAGCTCACCCGTCGGGCCGATGAACGGCACGAGCGCAACGTGGACGTAGCAGATGTTCTCCCGGCCGACGTCGTGGCGCAGCTGCCGGATGGCCTCGAGGAACGGCAGGCCCTCGATGTCACCCACCGTGCCACCGACCTCGGTGATCACGACGTCGGCATCGTCGGCGAGCGCGAGGATGCGGGCCTTGATCTCATCGGTGATGTGAGGGATCACCTGCACCGTCCGCCCCAGGTAGTCGCCCCGGCGCTCCTTGGCGATGACGCTCGAGTAGATCTGCCCGGTCGACACGCTCGACTCGCGGCGCAGGTTCTCGTCGACGAAGCGCTCGTAGTGACCCAGGTCGAGGTCGGTCTCGCCGCCGTCCTCGGTCACAAAGACCTCACCGTGCTCGAACGGGTTCATGGTGCCGGGGTCGACGTTGACGTACGGGTCGAGCTTCTGCAGGGTGACCCGCAGCCCGCGCGCCTTCAGCAGCCGTCCGAGGGACGCCGCCGTGATGCCCTTGCCGAGGGACGAACTGACACCGCCGGTGATGAGGATGTGCTTGGCCATGACACGCTTCCTACGGGACGGTATGGATCAACACGTCGAGGAGCGGCCACCGGGCGCACGATCCGCGCAAGCAGTGCTGCCTCTTCATACGGTAGCAGCAGGACCGGCGGCGACAAAGCACGTATGCGGGCCGCACCCGCAGAGCGTGGGCCGCGAGCACCGACGTGCGCCGACCGGCGGCCACGCGATCAACCAGGGTGGCCGCCGGCACCCCACATGTGCTCGCCAGCGGCCACGCGACGGGTGTCAGGGCGCGCGCACCGTCGCGAGCAGCTCGTCGGCGTGGCGGGCGGCGACATCGCTGTCGGCGGACCCCGACAGCATGCGGCTGAGCTCGGCGACACGCGCGTCGCGGTCGAGCTGCTCCACGTGTGAGCGTGTGCGGCCGTCCGGCGTCGATTCCTTGGTCACCAGGAAGTGCGCGTCGGCATGCGCGGCGAGCTGAGCCGAATGCGTCACGCACAGCACCTGGCGGCCCTTCGCCAGCGCGGCGAGCTTGGCACCGACGGCGCGGGCGACACCGCCGCCGATTCCGGCATCGACCTCGTCGAACACCAGGACCGGGGTGTCGTCGGCGTCGGCGAGGGCCAGCCGCAACGCCAGCGCGATGCGGCTGCGCTCACCGCCGGACGCGAAGCGTCCCAGCTCGAGCGCTGGCTCGCCGCGGTTGGCCGCGAGCAGGTAGTCCACGCGGTCAGCGCCGTCCGGCCCCGGCGGCGTCGGGCTCAGGTGGATCTCAAGGCGCGCGCCCGGCATTGCCAGCTCGTCGAGGTGTCCGCCGACCACCTCCTCGAGCCGCTTGGCCACACCGGTCCGCACCTCGCGCAGCGCGACCGCCGCCTGCTCCACCTCGTCGCCGAGGCGAGCGAGCTGCGCCTCGAGCTCCTGCTCACGCTGGTCGTCGGTGGCGAGCTCGTCGACGCGCGCCCGCGCTGCGGTCGCGTACGCGATCACCTCACGTGTGTCCACCCCGTACTTGCGCACCAGCTGCGCGATCGCCGACCGCCGGGTGCGCAGCTGGTCGAGCGCCACAGGGTCGATCTCGACGCCGTGCGCGTAGCTGCTGAGCTCCAGCCCGAGGTCCTGTGCCTCGGCGGCCACCTGCTCGAGCCGCTGGAGCAGCTCGTCGAGCACCTCGTCGACCCCGGACATGCCGCGCAGCTCGGCGACGGCCGCGCCCAGGGCGTCGCGCGCTCCCTGCTCCCCGGTCAGCAGGTCCGCCGACTGCCGTGCCGCGAGCATCAGCCCCTCGGCGTGCTCCATGCGGCGCAGCTGTGCGTCGAGCTGTGCCTCCTCGTCAGCGGCGGGGTCGACGGCGTCGATCTCATCGAGCTCGAAGCGCAGCCGGTCCTGCTCGCGCACGCGCTGACGGTGCGCGGCCTGGAGCGTCTCGAGGTCGCGGCGGGCCTGCACCCACGCGTCGTGAGCCGCGCGGTAGGTCGACAGCGCGGCGGTGGCGGGCGGTCCGCCGAAGCGGTCGAGCAGGTCACGTTGGGCGGTCGCCGTGGTCAGCCGCGTCGAGTCCTGCTGCCCGTGCATCTCGATCAGGCCGGCGGTGACCGCACGCAGGGCGGACACGGGTGCGAGATGGCCGCCGACGCGGGCGCGGCTGCGTCCGCCTCCATCGGAGGCCGCGACTTCGCGCGCGATGACGAGGTCGTCGTCGGCGCTGTCGGCCCAGTCCGCCGCGGTGTCGGGGACCGGGTGCAGGCGCGCCTCGGTGACCGCGACGTCGGCGCCCTGCCGGACCTGCGGTGCGCTGGCGCGGGCACCTTGCAGCAGCTCAAGGGCCGAGATGATGATCGTCTTGCCCGCACCGGTCTCGCCGGTGAGCACGTTCAGGCCTGGCGCGAGCCGCAGCATCACGTCCTCGATCACACCGAGATCACGCAGGTGCAATTCGTCGAGCATCGCTCTCCCCGCGTCACCGCAGCCCGAACTTCTCCCGGACGCGATCGTAGAAGTTGAACGGGTTCAGCCGTGCCATCTGCGCCGGCACGGCACCACGCGTCACGCGCACCTCACCGCCGGGTGGCACGGCCAATGACTCGCGGCCGTCCAGGCTGACAACGCAGGGATTGCGTCCCTCCGCGCCCGGCCGGATGTGGATCATCTCGGTCGGATCGACGACCATCGTCCGGTCGAACAACGTGTGGGGCGCCACCGGCGTCAGCAGCAGCGCCTCCACGAGCGGCGACAAGATTGGTCCGCCCGCGCTGAACGCGTAGGCGGTCGACCCCGTCGGACTGGCGCAGATCAGGGCGTCGGCCGGGATGCTGGTCAGGTGCGTCGCACCGATCGCGACGTCCAGCACGATGAGGCGCTCCGGTTGGCGGCGCTCGACCGACGCGTCGTTCAGCGCCCAGCTCTCGGCCACGACGGTGCCGTCGGCGTCGTGCACGGTGACCGACAGGGTCATGCGGTCCTCGACCTCGTAGCGCCCGGCGATCAACCGGTCCAGCGCCCACGGCACGTCGGGCTCCTCGCACTCGGACAGGAAGCCGAGGCGACCCAGGTTCACGCCGAGCAGCGGCACGCCGGCGTCGCGCGCCAGGTAGGCGGCGCGCAGGAACGTGCCGTCACCGCCGAACACCAGAACGACGTCGAGGTCGTCAGCGAACTCCCCCGGCGCCACGATGTCCAGCATGTCCGACGATGACCAGTCGTCGGTCTTGCAGGCGACGACCCGCAGGTCCGCCGCATGCAGGCGCGCGGCGGCGGCGATCGCGGCCGACCGTGCCGCGACCCGCCCGGGGTGCACGATCACGCCGAACGTGCGCGCGGGCCGATGGGCCTGCCGGCGCAGGCGGTCGTTGTCGCCGGGCTGGGCAGCCGACTCGCGTGAGGTCACCACGCGATGCTAACCGTTCGTCCGCGCCCGAAGCGCCGTCCCCTGCGCCAGCAGAGCGTCGCGCAACGGCGCCCAGTCGACGGGGTCGCCGTCACCCGTCCCTGGTGCGCGGTCGCCGCTCCGGCTCCTGTCCCGCAGCCAGACGAAGAACTCGATGTTGCCGGCCGGCCCCGGAAGATCCGAGACGGTCGCACCAGCGACAGTCAGGTCGAGGTTGGCGGCGGCGTCGCGCACCGCGTCGAGCGCACGGCCCCACGCGTCCGGGTCCTGCACGACCCCGCCGCGGCCCACATGGTCCCTGCCGACCTCGAACTGTGGCTTGGCCAGGCAACACCAGTCGACTCCAGCACCCAGCAGGGTCCGCAGTGGTGGTAGCGCCGTCCGCAGCGAGATGAACGACAGGTCGGCGACCACAAGATCGGGCTGGGACCCGGCGAGGTGGTCCACGGTGAGATCGCGCACGTGCGTCCGCTCGACGACCACGACACGCTCGTCCGTGCGCAGCCGCCAGGCGAGCTGTCCGTAGCCGACGTCCACCGCGACGACGCGCGCTGCGCCGCGGGCCAGCAGTACGTCGGTGAACCCGCCCGTCGACGCTCCGACGTCCAGGCATTCGCGGCCGGTGACCGCCAGGTCGAAGCGGTCGAGCGCCCCGTCGAGCTTGTCCCCGCCACGTGACACCCATCTGCGGGCCGGGCCGGTCACCACGATCTGCTGGTGCGTCGACACCTGTGTCGCCGGCTTGCGTCCGGGCGCGCCGTCGACCGTCACGAGGCCGGCGGCGATGACCTCCTGCGCGGCCTGCCGGCTGGCGACCAGTCCCCTGCGCACCAGCTCGCGGTCGAGGCGCACCCGCCCGCGAGGACGCCTCACCGCGCGCCCTGTCTCCTGCCGCGAGACCGCTTCGTGCTCACCGCGACGCGTCGTCGGGAGCGCGGTTCCGGCGCAGCAGTTCGTCGAGCTCCGCCGTCAACGATTCGTGGACGAATTCCAGCGTCTCGGCCTGCTCTTCGGACGACTGCTCCGCGATGCCGTCGAGACGCGCGCGGCACGCCGCCAACCGGTCCACGCTCACGGCGCACCACCCCCCTGCCCGACGTCACGGGCATCCAGCTCGGCGCGCAGCGCGTCGACCTGCCGCCGAAGCGCCTCGAGCTCCTCGGACGTGACGAAGCCCGCCCGCTCGATCGTCCGCTCGACCTCGCCGCGCACGAGCCTGGCAAGCGCACCGCTGCCCTCGACTGACCGCGCGATGATCTCCTCGACGACGCGCTCCGCGTGCTCCGCGGCGACCTCGCCCTGACGTACGAACTGCGCGAGCGCACGCTCGGTGACGCCGAGCGTGGTTCGGGTGAGGTCCGATGCCAGCTCGGCATAGCGACCGAGGCCGTCGGCCGGCCGGCCGTGGGGCTGCTGGTCCTTCTCCATGGTCATGGGACGTCCTCGGTCGTCACCTCGGCACCGGCTGGATGCACATCGTGCCATCAGCCACGGTATCCGCCCGTGCGCCGGGCGACGCGCTCCGCGGCGCGCGCGTACGCCGGTCGTGGCGTCAGCGCGTTCGCGAGCTTGAAGTGCTTCGCCGCCAGGGTCAGCCGGCCCTGCCGCTCCAGCGCCCGCCCGAGGCCGTAGTGCGCATAGGCGTTGCTGGGATCCAGCACCAGCGCGCGTTCGAACTCGCTGCGCGCGCGGCGGATCCGCGAGGTCGCAAAGCACGCCCGGGCCAGCGCCTCACGTAGCGACGCCGAGTCCGGCTCCCGCTCCACCGCCTGCTCCAGCGGGGCGATCGCGCCCGCCGGGTTCCCGTCGGCGAGCAGCCGGCAGCCCTCGCGGTACAGGTCGTACACCGCCGGGACGGCGTCGGCCGGCTGCTCGCTCATCGGTGCTGTCCCTTCCGATCGACGATCCTCTCCAGTATGGCGGGTACGGCGGGGCGACGTGTCAGCGCAGTGGTCACCGCGGGGACGACCACCGACCACATACGATGGGCCGACCATGACCGTGAGCCCACCCCTGCCCCCTCCAGGGGACGATGCGCCGGTGCTGGTCGACGACGGCTGGCGCTGCACGGCGGGTGTGGACGGCACCGCGATCGCCTGGCGCCGCGACGGACCGGCCACCCACGCGGCGGGCACGCCGGTCGTGCTGTGCAACGGCATCGCGTGCTCGACCCACTACTGGACGGCGATGACGGCGCATCTCGCGGCCGATCGTCCGGTCGTGCAGTGGGACTACCGCGGACACGGTCGCAGCGACGCACCGGCCCGGCCGGACGCGACGACCGTCGGCCACCTCGCGGAGGACCTCGCGGCGGTGCTGCGGGCCGCCGGCGCCGAGCCCGCCGTGCTCGTGGGGCACTCGTTCGGCGTGCAGGTCGTGCTCGAGGCGGCACGTCGTCTGCCACGGTCGACCGTCGCCGCGGTCGTCGCCGTCGCCGGCGCGGCGGGTGCACCGCTGCCGCGCGGCGCGACCCGGCCGTGGATCGGGCCGCTGGAGCTGATGGCGCGCGCACACGACCGCCGTCCCGACCGGGCGGGCGACGCGTGGCGCACCTGGTGGCGCAGCCCCGTGCCCCACATGCTGGCACGTGCGATCGGCGGCACCAGCGCCGCAGCGCCACGGGCGGTCATGGCGTCGTACTACGAGCACGTGTCCACCCGCGACGTCGGCGTCCTGCTGGCCATGCTCCGCGCCATGCAGCACCACGATGCCGCCGACGTCGTTCCGTCCCTGGAGGTGCCGCTGCTCGCGCTGGCCGGCGACGCCGACCGGTTGACACCACTGCCCGTCATGGCGAGCCTGGCCCTTGCGGCCCCGGACGGCGAGCTCGCGGTCTGCCACGGCGGGACGCACACGTTGCCCGCGGAGCGACCGGACTGGGTGGTGGCGCAGGTGGGACAGTTGCTCAAGCGGATCGACACCGGACGCCGACCGCACCTGCCGGTCGCGACACCGGCATGAGGGACCCCGTGGAGACCCACGACACCGGCCACACCGAGACGGTCTGGCTGACACCGCGCCGCCTGGCCAACCTGGTCCTCGTCCTGGTCATCGCATTCGCGACACTGACCGTCATCCGGGCACTGCGGACGGTGCTGGTCATGGTCGCGGTGTCGCTGTTCCTGTCCTTCGCGATGGAACCGGCCGTCCAGTGGCTGTCGCGGCGCGGGATGCGCCGCGTGTTCGCCACCTCCGTCGTGTTCGTGTTCGGCCTTCTCACCCTCGTCGGGACGTTCGCGCTGATGCTGCCGCTGTTCATCACCCAGCTGACGGAACTGGCGGCCAACGTGCCCGACATGCTCAACCGGATCGACGCCGACCTCGTGTCACGCCTGCCGCTGGGCATCGACCTGAACGCCAGCCCTGACCTGCGACGCGAGCTGCTGGCCTTCGGCGACGGCCTGACCACGCAGTTCCGCAACGTGCTGCTCGGTGCCGCCAGCGAGGTCGTCAGCCTCGGGCGCACGGCGGTCGGGCTGCTGTTCCAGCTGGCCACGATCGGCCTGCTCACCTTCTACCTTGTCGCCGACGGGCCACGCTTTCGGCGCGCGCTTGCGGTGCCGCTGCCCCCCGACCGCCAGCGCGAGATGTTCGCGATCTGGGAGATCGCGGTCGCCAAGACCGGCGGCTACATCTACTCGCGCATCCTCCTGGCGGTCGCCGCGGCTGTCGTGCACGCCACCTTCTTCTTCGTGATCGACCTGCCCAGCCCGATCCCGTTGGCGGTGTGGATCGGCGTGACCAGCGCATTCGTGCCGGTGATCGGCACCTACCTCGGTGCGCTCGCCGCGGTCCTCGTTGCGTTCGTCAATGACCCGATCGACGCCCTGTTCGTGGCGGTCTTCGCGGTCGCCTACCAGCAGATCGAGAACTACGTCGTCGCGCCGCGGATCCAGAGCACCACGATGAACGTCCACCCCGCGATTGCCTTTCTCTCCGTCGTCATCGGTGGCACCCTGCTCGGTGCGGTCGGCGCCCTGCTCGCGCTGCCAGCGACGGCCGTCATCCAGGCGCTGCTGTCGACGTACGTCCGGCGCCACGAGCTCATCGACGAGCTGCGCGACGTGCCGCTCCCGTCGGACCTCGAGCCCGACCCGTGGGCACCCGACGACTCCATGCACCCCGGTCACGGGCATGCGGGCCGGAGGCCGGGGGGCACGAGCGACGAGGAGGTCGTGGCATGACCGACGACGTCGAGGAGCTGCCCGGAGGGATCCTGCAGCTCGACACCTGGACGGCCGGCGTGTCGAAGGTGACCGCGGGCTTCCTGATCCAGGCGCCCCGGCCGGCCCTGATCGAGTGTGGACCGTCGCTCACCGTCGACCGCGTGATCGACACGCTCGCCCGGGTGGGTCTGGATCCCGACGACCTCGCACACCTGGTCGTGAGCCACATCCACCTCGACCACGCCGGCGGCGCCGGCGACGTCGCGCACGCGTTCGACTCAGCCACGATCGTCGTCAGCAGCATCGGTGCTCCACACCTCGTCGACCCGAGCCGCCTCAACACCAGCTCCCGACGGGTCTACGGCGACCTGATGGACGTCGTGTACGGCGAGTGCACACCGATCGCAGCCGACCGCATCGTGGGGATCGGTGAGCGCTCGCAGCTCGATCTCGGCGGTGGGCGCGTGCTCGACCTGTTCGCGACACCGGGACACGCCAAGCACCACATCAGCGCCCTGGACAGTGACACGGGGGCGCTGTTCGTCGGTGACTCCGTCGGTGTCAGGACGCCCGACACCGGTCCGCTGCGGCCAGCCACGCCACCACCGGACTTCGACCTCGAGCAGGCGCAGGCGACGTTGCAGCGGTACCGGGACCTCGACCCGCAGCGCGTCTACCTCGCCCACTACGGGGCGATCGATCCTCCCCAGGACAGCCTCGCCGACGCCAGCGAGCGGCTGGCCGCCTGGGCGGCGGTCGCACGTGACGCGGTGGCCGAGCACGACGAGCTCGACCACGTCGCCGACACGCTGGCGAGGCGGTTCGCCGCCGACATCGTCCTGCCTCGCGACGACCGGGAGGCAGAGCAGCGGGTGAAGCTCCTGGGAGGGTTCCGCTTGAACGCGATGGGGCTGCTGCGCTACTGGCGCACGCGCTTCGAGGCCGAGTCCGCCACGGAGTGACCGTCATCGACGTCCGCCGCCGCCAGGCGCTCGGACACGTCGAGGAACTCCGGATCCACCGTAGCGATGGCCTGCAGGTAGCTCGTCGCGGCGTCGGGATCACCGCGCTGCTCCTCCAGGTCGGCCGCGAGGTACCACAGCCGCAGGTGGTAGGGCTCGACCCTCCGGGGCTCCAGATCGATGCGGTGCAGCGCGGCCAGCGCCGCATCGGGGTCCCCGCCGTCGGCACGGGCACCAGCGACGACCAGCAGCCCCTCGGCGACGCGGTCGGGGGACACGTCTGCGGCGATCATCTCGTCGACGAGGTCCTCGGCCTTCTCCGGCTGGCCGTTCGCCCGCGCGCAGTCCGCGAGCAGGTGGTTCTGGTCCTGACGGTCCGACATGCGCCGATAGGCCGCCAGCTCGCGGGCGGCCTCCTTGAACTGCCCATCGAGGTACAGCGCGATGCCGAGCGACTCCCGCACGACCGTACTGCGCGACGCCCGACCCTTCGCGTCGGTCAACACGCTGATCGCGCGGGTCAGGTCGCCGTCGGCCAGCGCCTCGCTGGCCTCGGTGAATGCGACCGCGACCTTGTCGAGCTGGGCGCCACTGGCGGCCTTCAGATCACGATAGACAGGAGGCGCCAGACCCGGCCGCGTCCGTTCGGGCTGTCTGGGTGGGGGCATGCTGCATCACCTCGTGGCATGCGCTGATGTGCTGTCGTAAGGGCCACATACGACGGGCGCACGACGTCGGAACGCGCAACGCCGCCCGACGATCGGGCGGCGTTGCAATGGTACGAATTGGTCCGCAGCGACCTACTCTCCCACACAGTTGCCCGTGCAGTACCATCGGCGCTGGAGGGCTTAACTTCCGGGTTCGGAATGGATCCGGGTGTACCCCCTCCGCTGTGACCGCGGACCAGATCTCTATGCACTTCGTGTTCACGCAGCCGGTCCCACGCTGCCTCGTGGGCCCAGGCTCCGTGACCGTCCCGGCCTCGGAACTTCATAGCGAGCGCGAGCATCTTGAGTGGCAAGTCCTCGGCCTATTAGTACCGGTCAGCTGAAGCCATTGCTGGCCTTACACGTCCGGCCTATCAACCCTGTGTTCTACAGGGGGCCTTACCTGATTGATCAGTGGGAGACCTCATCTCGAAGCATGCTTCGCGCTTAGATGCTTTCAGCGCTTATCATTTCCGTACGTAGCCAACCGGCCATGCCCTTGGCAGGACAACCGGCACACTAGAGGTACGTCCACCCCGGTCCTCTCGTACTAGGGGCAGCCCTTCTCAAGTCTCCTGCGCGCGCAGCGGATAGGGACCGAACTGTCTCACGACGTTCTAAACCCAGCTCGCGTACCGCTTTAATGGGCGAACAGCCCAACCCTTGGGACGTACTCCCGCCCCAGGATGCGATGAGCCGACATCGAGGTGCCAATCCTTCCCGTCGATATGGACTCTTGGGGAAGATAAGCCTGTTATCCCCGGGGTACCTTTTAGCCGTTGAACGACGGCGCACCCACTTGCCACCGTCGGTTCACTAGGTCCTGCTTTCGCATCTGCTCGACCTGTCAGTCTCGCAGTTAAGCTCCCTTGTACCCTTACACTCTATGGCTGATTGCCAACCAGCCTGAGGGAACCTTTGAGCGCCTCCGTTACCTTTTAGGAGGCAACCGCCCCAGTTAAACTGCCCGTCAGACGCTGTCCCTGATCCGGATAACGGACCGAGGTTAGAAACCCAGTAGTACCAGGGTGGTATTCCAAGGGCGACTCCACCCGGACTGGCGTCCGGGCTTCGAAGTCTCCCACCTATCCTACACAAGCACTACCAGATCCCAACATCAAACTGCAGTAAAGGTCCCGGGGTCTTTCCGTCCTGCTGCGCGTAATGAGCATCTTTACTCATATTGCAATTTCGCCGAGTCCCTGGTCGAGACAGCGCCCAAGTCGTTACGCCATTCGTGCAGGTCGGAACTTACCCGACAAGGAATTTCGCTCTAGTCATCTCCATGTCGCCATGAAGCTAGGACCATATCTTCAACTCGTTGTCGGACGAGTTGGTTGGCGTATGGCCTCTGAGGATTCCAGGGAAACGAGACCGCTGTCGCCGATTCATCTGCTCCGTCAGAGCAGCGATTCGACTGAGACCGTCGATCGTCAGATGCGCTGCGTCCTGCATCTGCAGAACCACGCTGAATCTGTCGAAGTCCGATCGCTTTCCGGCGACCAGTGGGTGCTCTTCGAAGAACGGCTCGATGACATCGATCAGCTCACGTCGGCGCTTCACAAAGAAGCGTCACATCCGTGTCCGATGATCGTCATCGCGACGGTATCAGGATCAGTCGTCCGACGCCGAAGTGCTCCACGAGGAGCTCCAGCGGCCGACAGTGATGGCTCAGCCTGTGTCACCGAACACTCATGCTGGACCTGCCAGCCGAGTCGGCACACGGCGTTGCGCACCACGCTGATCGAGAACGGCCTTCGCCGTCGACGAAGCCGACGACCCACTGCTCGAGTCCTGGTCTTTCCTGCTGATTGTCCGCACCACGCGGGTTGTCACTTGCCATGTCGCACGGATTGTGCCTGACGGCACGTCACGTGTCGATCGACATGACCGAGTACCTGTGGATACACGGAGTTTCCAGCATATAGCCAACTGCACTCGCCACCTCACGGTGACGAGGGGCAGACTCTGCTGCACACAGAGTGGTCTACCTTAGGACGGTTATAGTTACCGCCGCCGTTTACTGGCGCTTAGTTTCGGGGCTTCGCCGAAAGGCTAACCCCTCCACGTAACGTTCCAGCACCGGGCAGGCGTCAGTGCATATACCTCGTCTTTCGACTTCGCATGCACCTGTGTTTTTAGTAAACAGTCGCTTGGGCCTGGTCACTGCGGCCCCCTGCGGCTTCGGACGCGAAGTCCTACACCGCGAAGGGCACCCCTTCTCCCGAAGTTACGGGGCCAATTTGCCGAGTTCCTTAACCAGGGTTCGCTCGATCGCCTCGGTATTCTCTACCTGTCCACCTGAGTCGGTTTGGGGTACGGGCGGCTCCAATCCTCGCTAGAGGCTTTTCTAGGCAGCATGGGATTTGGCACTTCCACTATCCGTGTCGGTGTCGTATCTCAGTCTCGTGTGGCCCGGATTTACCTGGTCCACGACCTACATACTTACCCCCGGGCTACCATCGCCGGGGATGCCATACCCTTCTGCGTCACCCCATCGCTGACCTACTACCAGCCGGGTCGGTAGCCCCCGAAGGGGTTTCCTTAGCAGACTGGGCTCGGTCTTTGGCGGCTTGGAACCGGTACAGGAATATCAACCTGTTATCCATCGACTACGCCTCTCGGCCTCGCCTTAGGTCCCGACTTACCCTGGGCGGATGAACCTTCCCCAGGAACCCTTGGACATTCGGCGGAGGGGGTCCTCCCCCCTCTTTCGCTACTCATGCCGGCATTCTCACTTCACACGCGTCCACGGCTGGGTCACCCCGCCGCTTCGCTCGCGCATCAACGCTCCCCTACCCCTCGTGCCCGCTTTCGCGTCTGTGGCACGAAGCCGTAGCTTCGGTACATGGCTTAGCCCCGTTACATTATCGGCGCGGGACTTCTTGACCAGTGAGCTATTACGCACTCTTTCAAGGATGGCTGCTTCTAAGCCAACCTCCTGGTTGTCTGGGACGTCCCACATCCTTTGCCACTTAGCCATGATTTAGGGACCTTAGCTGACGATCTGGGCTGTTTCCCTCTCGACCATGGAGCTTATCCCCCACAGTCTCACTGCCGTGCTGTGACGTATCGGCATTCGGAGTTTGTCTGAAGTTAGTAAGCTTGTAGGCCCCTGCGTCCAAACAGTGCTCTACCTCCGATACGGAACGCACAACGCTGCACCTAAATGCATTTCGGGGAGAACCAGCTATCACGAAGTTTGATTGGCCTTTCACCCCTATCCACAGGTCATCCCCCCAGTTTTCAACCTAGGTGGGTTCGGCCCTCCACACGGTCTTACCCGTGCTTCAGCCTGCCCATGGATAGATCACTTCGCTTCGGGTCTAGGACCAGCAACTCGACGCCCAGTTAAGACTCGCTTTCGCTGCGGCTACCCGTCATTCGGTTAACCTTGCTACTGATCGCTAACTCGCCGGCTCATTCTTCAAAAGGCACGCTGTCACCCGGCCCGAAGGCCGAGCTCCAACTGTTTGTAGGCACGCGGTTTCAGGTACTGTTTCACTCCCCTCCCGGGGTACTTTTCATCTTTCCCTCACGGTACTTGTCCGCTATCGGTCGCTGGAGAGTGTTTAGCCTTATGGGGTGGTCCCCACGGATTCGTACGGACTTTCACGGGTTCCGCACTACTCGGGAGCACTGACGGGAGGTTCGACGGATTTCGCCTACAGGACTTTTACCTTCTGTGGATCACCTTTCCAGATGATTCGGCTATCCGCGAGCTTTGTAACTCCCTGGAAGATCAGCAGCTCTTCCAGTCAGGTCCCACGACACCCCAATGGCAACGCCTGCTGGCTATTACACCATTGAGGTTTAGGCTCTACCCCGTTCGCTCGCCACTACTGGGGGCATCACTGTTGTTTTCTCTTCCTCAGGGTACTTAGATGTTTCAATTCCCCTGGTTCCCCCTACCACCGTATGTGTTCGGGTGGCAGTGACACGGCATGACCCGTGCCAGGTTTTCCTATTCGGACATCCTCGGATCTGTGCTTGCTTGGCAGCTCCCCGAGGCTTATCGCAGCCTGCAACGTCCTTCATCGGCTTCCAGCGCCTAGACATCCACCGGGTGCCCTTTGCAACTTGCCGAGACGATGCTCGCGCTCGCTATGAAGTTCTCAAGGTCCGTGGCCGGTGCTCCGGGTGTCCGCTTGCCGATCGGGAGCTGGTCCCTGCCGGCAGTTCAGCATTGGAGCCCGTTACGTGCCACTGCCCGCCCGCGGTGCAGGCGGGCAGCTCACGTGTAGAAGGCGCGTACCGCGACCTTCAAAGCTGCACAGTGTGTCCGACTCGAGCTCGACGCGCGTTGCTGGTCGTAATCACCGCGGACGGCGATCCCCCCAGCGCGACGCGGGAGCGTGATGGTCGACTAGCCAGTGATCCACGGAGCTGGACGGCCCGTGATGGCCGCCATTTCGGCTCCTTAGAAAGGAGGTGATCCAGCCGCACCTTCCGGTACGGCTACCTTGTTACGACTTCGTCCCAATCGCCGGCTCCACCTTCGACGGCTCCCTCCCTTGCGGGTTGGGCCACCGGCTTCGGGTGTTTCCGACTTTCATGACGTGACGGGCGGTGTGTACAAGGCCCGGGAACGTATTCACCGCGGCGTTGCTGATCCGCGATTACTAGCGACTCCGCCTTCATGGAGTCGAGTTGCAGACTCCAATCCGAACTGAGACTGGCTTTATGAGATTCGCTCACCCTCGCGGGATTGCAGCCCTCTGTACCAGCCATTGTAGCATGTGTGCAGCCCAAGACGTAAGGGGCATGATGATTTGACGTCATCCCCACCTTCCTCCGGTTTGACACCGGCAGTCTCCCTAGAGTGCCCGGCTTTACCCGCTGGTAACTAGGGACGAGGGTTGCGCTCGTTGCGGGACTTAACCCAACATCTCACGACACGAGCTGACGACAGCCATGCAGCACCTGTGCATGAGTCCCGAAGGAGGCCCGGTGTTTCCACCGGCTTTCCCATGCATGTCAAGCCCAGGTAAGGTTCTTCGCGTTGCTTCGAATTAAACCACATGCTCCACCGCTTGTGCGGGCCCCCGTCAATTCCTTTGAGTTTCAGCCTTGCGGCCGTACTCCCCAGGCGGGAGACTTAACGCGTTAGCTCCGACACCGAAGGGGTCGATCCCCCCGGCATCTAGTCTCCATCGTTTACGGCGTGGACTACCAGGGTATCTAATCCTGTTCGCTCCCCACGCTTTCGCACCTCAGCGTCAGATCAGGCCCAGCCAGCCGCCTTCGCCTCCGGTGTTCTTCCGGATCTCTACGCATTCCACCGCTACACCCGGAATTCCGCTGGCCTCTGCCTGTCTCCAGCTCCCCAGTATCCCCGGCATGCTCAGGGTTGAGCCCCGGCCTTTCACCAAGAGACTTAAGGAGCCGCCTACGCGCGCTTTACGCCCAATAATTCCGAACAACGCTCGCACCCTCCGTATTACCGCGGCTGCTGGCACGGAGTTAGCCGGTGCTTCCTCTGAGGGTACCGTCCCTCCCCTAAGGGCATTTCCTCCCAGGGGCCTTCGTCCCCTCTGACAGCGGTTTACACTCCGAAAAGCGTCCTCCCGCACGCGGCGTCGCTGCGTCAGCCTTTCGGCCATTGCGCAAGATTCCCCACTGCTGCCTCCCGTAGGAGTCTGGGCCGTATCTCAGTCCCAATGTGGGGGGCCATCCTCTCAGACCCCCTACGCGTCGTCGCCCTGGTAGGCCATTACCCCACCAGCTAGCTGATACGCCGCGAGCCCCTCTGAAGTCAGAGCCCGAAAGCTCCTTTCCTCACCCGGCCATACGACCCGATGAGCGCATGCGGTATTAGCCCCGGTTTCCCGAGGTTATCCCCCAACTCCAGGCAGGTTGCTCACGTGTTACGCACCCGTTCGCCACTGACAACCCGAAGGCTGCCCGTTCGACTTGCATGTGTTAAGCGCGCCGCCAGCGTTCGTCCTGAGCCAGGATCAAACTCTCCAATAAAACCACCAGAAAGCTCAAACAGCTCACCAACGAAGCTAGTTACAACTTCGTTCAGAATTCGACCTTTGATTGCCCGCTCCACACGGCGCTTCCACGCCGCGGGCGACAGGGAGAAGGTGCACTCCCCGCCGAGGCATCACGAACACTCTACCCGGATTATCAAACAACGAGCCGACCGCGTCCTGCCGGCCGGCAAGAAGAGAAAACTACGCCGAATGCCGCCTGTCGTCAACCCCGCTCAGGGCCGCTCCGGACGGGACCAGGCTGGGTCCCGCGACGACCTACTCGTCGTCGTCTTCCTCCCAGTCGTCGCCATCCTCCCAGTCGTCGTCCTCCTCCTCCCAGTCCTCGTCATCATCCTCATCCCAGTCGTCGTCCTCTTCCTCCTCCTCTTCCTCCCAGTCGTCACTACCCTCGTCCCACTCTTCCCCGTCCTCCGGCTCGTCGAAGCGCCCCTCGAAGCCAAGAAGCTCCAGATCCTCGCCGAACGCCGGCACAGCCATCACATCCGCCATTCCAGATTCTCCTGTGAGACGTGAGCGGGTTTCGCAGGGCCGAAATTGCACAAAAGCCCTGTTCCCAGGCGGGTACGCGGCAAAGTACACAGGGGGATAGGGCTGTCAAGGGGGAGAAGATAGGAGATTGGAGGTAGGAGAGAGGAGGTAGGACGGCCCACGAATCTCACAGGCGCGGCGCGGTGCCCGCGGCTGAGACTCCTATG
>DATHVN010000038.1 GCA_035461305.1 Euzebyales bacterium
GTCGAGGTCCGTCCGCAGGACGTCGCGGCCTCGGCGCGCCCACTCCAGCTCCTCGCGCTTGGCGACTCGTCCATCGCGGGGATCGGTGCCGACCGGCTCGAGGGCTGCCTCGCCGTGCAGGTGGCGCAGCGCGTCGCCGACACGACCGGCCAGCCCGTGCGCGTCCGCGGCTACGGCGTGTCCGGTGCCCGCACCGCCGACGTCGCCGCGTCGCAGGTCGCAGCACTGGATACCCGTGACGGAGCAGATGCCGTCGTCGTGGTCGTCGGCATGAACGACATCGTGCACGTGACACCGCCGTGGGCGTACCGCAGTGCCGTCCTTGACCTGTACGAACTGCTGCGCGGGCGCCTCGACGACGTGCCCGTGGTCGCGTGCAGCCTGCCGGAGGTCCGTTCCATCACGATCGTCGGACATCCGCTGCGCGACATCGCCGTCGTCTACGGCCGCCTGCTCGGCCGGATCCAGCGACAGGCGGTGCGGCGGGTCCCGAACGTCGCCTTCGTCGATGCCCGACGCTCCGTTGGACCAGCCTTCGTCCGACGCCTCGAGACGATGAGCGTCGACGGATTCCACCCGTCGACGCTCGGATACGGGCTGCTGGCCGACGCTCTTGCACGGACCATCAGTACCGCGCTGGGGTCCGAACGTGACGCGTTGGCCGTGTCGCCATGAGTAGGACGTGCTGCTGGCGATCGCGTCTGGCGGACTGTGCCGTCAGGATCGACAGCGACGTTGGTGAACGCAGGGTCGCCGTTGCCCACGTTGCTTCGGCCACGCCAGGCGCGCAATCGTGTCAGGTACCTCTGGCGGGGCAGACTTGGCGCATGGAGACGTGGGACGCGATCCGGTCACGGCGAAACGTGCGCGCCTACGAGGACCGCCCGATCCCGGCCGATGACCTCGACTGCGTGCTCGAGGCCGGGCGGCGTGCGCCATCCTCACGCAATCAACAGCGGTGGGATTTCGTGGTGTGCACAGACCGTGCCCAACTACGGGAGCTCGCGAAGGTCTGGAGGGGTGCTGGGCACGTTGCGAGGTCGGCAGCAACCGTGGGGCTGGTGACCGTCGCCTCGGCCAACTGGTCGGTCGCGTATGACCTCGGGCAGGCCACGATGTCGATGATGTTGGCTGCGGCGGACCTGGGCATCGGCAGCGGGCACGCTGCCGTGCGCGATCAGGAGCTGGCACGCCGCGTGCTGGGGTTCCCCGACGACCGGCAGCTGGCGTGGCTGATCGCGTTCGGGTACCCGGCCGGCCGCCCGCTGCGCCCGATCGACCGCCCTGATCGCAGGCCGTTCGACGACGTCGTCCACCGCGCCGGTTGGTAGCGGTGCCCCGGTCGGACGTTGACGACCACAAGGACGACCAGGGCGATCCGCAGGGACGTTCGTCCTGACGTCACGTACGCCGTTGCCTAGGCTCGACCTGGCCAGCGCGCATGCCATGTCCAAGCCCAGGGAGGGCACCAATGACGACCGATCGCATCGTGGAGATGACCCAGCGCGAGTGCATGGAGCTGCTCGCTGCCAACCACTTCGGACGCGTCGCTGTCAACGACGACCAGGGTCCGGTGGTGCTGCCGGTCAACTACCTGCTCGACGGCGACAGCGTGCTCTTCCGCAGTGGCCCGGGCACCAAGCTCGAGGCCGGCGTGCGGGGATCACCCGCCAGCTTCGAGATCGACGCGATCGACCCCCGCACCCGCACCGGCTGGAGCGTGGTCGCGCGAGGCACGCTCACCGACGTCTACGATCCTGACGAGATCGAGCGGGCGAAACGGCTGCCCGTCGCACCGTTCGCGGGCGGCGACCGGCCGTACTACCTGCGCCTGCTGATCTACGACGTGAGCGGCCGGCGCATCGAACTGCCCGAAGGCGTGCCAGACAGCTGGTACCGGCCGACCGGGCTGGGCCACGTGTGGCTCGACCGAGACGCGGCCGACCTCGGGTTGTAGCCGCTGCCGGGACCTGCTGACGACGATCAACGCACAGAGGTATTGGCCGTCAGGCGGTCTGTGGGCCATGATCGCCGAGGTGGTTGCACCCCTCGAGCCGAAGGGCGGACTGCATGACCGACGATGCGCACGCGATTCGTTTCACGTACCTGTCCCAGGAGGATCTCCTCGAGGCGGGGTGCCTGGACTTCCGCTTGGCGGTGGACGCCGCGGCACAGGCACTGCTCGCCTACCGAGACGGCCACGTCATGTTCCCTGACAAGATCGTGCAGATCTTCGATCAGCAGACCCAGGAGCGGATCAACTGCCTCCCGGCGACACTGACCCGTGAGAAGGTCTGTGGTGTGAAGTGGGTGTCGGTCTTCCCGCCAAACGTCCCGCGCCACGGTCTGCAGAACCTGACCGCGATCTTCGTGCTGTCCGAGATCGAGCGTGGGTTCCCGCTCGCGGTGCTCGAGGGCACACTGGCATCGAACGCTCGGGTGGGCGCGATGGGTGCCCTGGCAGCACAGCACTTCGCACCCGCTGACGCCCGCACGATCGGCTTTATCGGTGCCGGCGAGCAGGCGAAGATGCACCTGCTCGCCATGAAGACGGTGCGCCCGTCGCTGTCGGAGTGCCGCGTGGCGGCGCTGACCCAGTCCGAAGAGGAGACCTTCGTCGCCGAGCTGGCGCCCGTGCTGGCCGACATGCACTTCGTGCCCACCGGCGGGGACGGCGCGCGGGCGATGAGCGACGCCGACATCCTCGTGACCGCCACCAGCGCCCAGGCGCCGCTGCTACAGGCCGAATGGATGAAGCCGGGATCGTTCTACAGCCACGTCGGCGGATGGGAGGACGAGTACGCGGTCGCACAGCAGTGCGACACGATCGTCTGCGACGACTGGGAGACGGTCAAGCATCGCACGCAGACCCTCAGCCGCATGTACGCCGAGGGACTGCTCGGCGATGACGACATCCACGCGGACCTCGGTGACGTCGTCTCCGGCGACAAGCCCGGGCGGCGGTCCGACGACGAGCGCGTGTACTTCAACGCCGTCGGCCTGTCCTACGTCGACGTCGCACTGGCGCTGGCGATGTACCGCCGGGCGTTCGATGCCGGCAGGGGCACCCAGTTGACCATGCAGGAGACGACCGTGTTCCGGCATCCCGGCATTACGGCCCACGTCCACATCTGATCCGGGTGTCGCCGCGCACGGGTCACGCCACGGGGTGCGCCCGGATGAAGTGGAGGTCGGTGAACTGGTCGTCGCCATGCGCTGGCGGCCGCAGCGAGCGTGTTCACGGCGCCATCATCACACGGCCCGCGACGGCGGGAGCGTGCTGTCGTCGCTACGGTCACGGCATGCGCGTGACGCGATTGACGCATTCGTGTGTGCGGTTCCAGCATGACGGCCGTGTGCTGGTCGTCGATCCGGGTGTGTGGAGCGAGGCCGACGTGCTCGCCGACGCCGACGCGGTCCTGCTCACCCACAAGCACACCGACCACGCCGACCTCGAGCGGCTGCGGACTGCGCAGGTGCAGATCGTGGCACCACACGACGCCGTCCTGCCCGACGTGAAGGTCGATGCGGTCGGAGCCGGGGAGGCGTTCACGATCGCAGGGTTCGCGATCACCGCCGTCGGTGGCGTGCACGCCCCGGTCCTGCCCGGGCAGCGGCCGTGCGCGAACCTCGGCTACGTCGTCGAGGACGCCGCGTACCACACCGGCGAAGCGTTGCATGTGCCCGACGTGGACGTCGAGACGCTGCTGGTGCCGATGCACGGCTCATGGCTCACGACGTCCGCCGCGGTCGAGTTCATCCGCAGGGTGGGTCCGCGACGCGCCATCGGCATCCACGACGGACAGATCAACGACCGCGGTGTCATGAGCGTGGGCCACTGGCTCGGTTCATCCGCGGCCGTCGACTACCGGTGGTTCCCAGCAGGCACCGACCTCTGATGCGACCGCGCGGAGAGGGCGCATCGACGTCGTCGACGCCCGAGTCATGGCGCGGACGCGTGGCTTCCCGTGCGCCTGCTCGTCACATCGGCCACCCGTGGCCGTCAGTGCTATGACGGACCACGACGAGGACACTTGACCCATGGACGAACGCGACTGGCTGGCCGAGCAGTTCGAGTCCCAGCGAGCGAGGTTGACGGCGGTGGCCCACCGTGTGCTCGGCTCACGCGCGGAGGCCGACGACGCCGTGCAGGAGGCGTGGCTGCGGCTCAGCCGCACCGACGTGGCCGACGTCGCCAACCTCGGCGGCTGGCTGACCACGGTCGTCGCGCGTGTGTCCCTTGACCTCCTGCGCGCACGGGCGTCGCGGCGCACGGAGGGCCTGCACGAGCACACCGTCGCCCCCCGCGTCGACGGCGATGACCCGGAACAGCAGGCCCTCGTGGCCGACGCGGTCGGACCTGCGCTGCTCGTCGTCCTCGACACCCTGGGTCCGGCGGAGCGCGTCGCGTTCGTGCTGCATGACATGTTCTCCGTACCGTTCGACGAGGTCGCCCGGATCGTGGGCCGCTCCCCCGCCGCCGCCCGACAGTTGGCGAGCCGCGCCCGCCGCCGGGTGCACGGCGCGACGAGCATTGCGGATGCCGACGGTCCACGCCGTCGTGCGGTGGTCGAGGCCTTCCTCGCGGCCTCCCGCGACGGTGACTTCGGCGCGCTGCTCGCAGTGCTCGACCCGCACGTCGTGCTCCGTGCCGATGCGGCTGCCGTCCGGATGGGCGCCACACCCGAGGTCCGCGGAGCGGAGGCGGTCGCGGACACGTTCGCCGGCCGGGCCCGTGTGGCCACACCCGCCCGGGTCGACGGCACCGTCAACGCAGTCTGGGCGCACGGCGGCCGTCCACGGGTCGTCTTTGGCTTCACGATCGTCGGCGGTTCCGTCGTGGGCATCGACCTCATCGCGGATCCAGACCGCCTCGAGTCCATGCACGTGTCGTGCTCGTTGATGGTGACGAAGATCAACCAGATGGTTGAAAAAAGGCTCGGGGTCGGGTAGCCTGTCTTCAACCGATCGGTTGAACTCATGGAGGGAGGCATGGCCGCCGATCCCCTGTCGCGGGTGTTCTCGGCGCTGGCCGACCCCACGCGTCGCGACATCGTCGCGCGGCTGGCCGTCGACGATGCGACCCTCACCGAGCTCGCCGAACCCTACGACGTGACCGTCCAGGCCGTCTCCAAGTCCTGCAGTCGATGCCCAACGACGTCGATTCGGTCCCCCCGACGCAACCACCACAGCCAGGAGCCGCACGATGACCACAACCAGCACCCGCGAGGCCGAGATCTTCGTCGACCCGGATGTGCCCCTCGTCCGCATCACCCGGGACTTCGACGCGCCGACCGAGAAGGTCTTCCGCGCGCACACCGACGCAGCCCTGATCGTGCAGTGGCTGGGGCCCCGACGGTATGAGATGCGCATCGACCACTACGACTGCCGCACCGGTGGGTCGTACCGCTACCTGCACGTCGCCGACGGCGAGGAGCACGGCTTCCACGGCAGCTTCCACGAGGTGCGCCCGTCGGAGCTCATCGTGCAGACGTTCACCTACGAGGGCGTGCCCGACGGCGTTGCGCTCGAGCGCCTGGTCCTCGAGGACCTCGGCGACGGCCGCACGCGGCTGGTTGCGACCTCCCTGGTGGACTCGTTCGAGGGACGCGACGCGTTCGTCGCCAGTGGCATGGAGACCGGGGTGCAGGAGATGTACCAGCGGTTGGACGAGCTGCTCGCGGGTTGACGACGCCGGCCGGTCAGGTCGCGATCTCGATCACGATGGCACCGACGTGCCGCCGCGTCATGAACGCGGCCTGGCCGGCCGCGAGCTCCTCGAGCGGGAAGGTGCGTGCCACCCGCGGCGTGATCTCGCCGCGTTCGACGTGGCGCACGAGCGCGGCGAACACCCCAGGCGGCACCACGGTGGCGCCGTGGAACGTCAGATCGTGAAGGTACAGCGTGCGCAGATCAAGTGGAACGAGCGGTCCGGCGACCGCGCCGGCCGTCGTGTAGTGGCCGCCGCGGCGGATCGTCTCGAGCAGCGGCGCGAACCAGTCGCCGCCGACGACGTCGGCGAACACGTCGACGCCGCCGGTGGCGTCGCGGACGGCGACGTCGAGGTCCGGACGGTCCCGGTCGAGCACGACGTCGGCCCCCCCCACTCCCACACCGCGGCGATCTTGGCCGCGCTCGTCACGGCGACGACTCGTGCGCCACGTCGCCGCGCGAGCTGGACCAGCGCACCACCAACACCACCCGACGCGCCGGTGACGAGCACCCACTGTCCGGCACCGACGCCCGCCCGGTGCAGCATGTGCTCGGCCGTCGCATACGAGCACGGGACACTGGCCAGCTCGACGTCGCTGAGGTCGCTGTCGACCGGGTGCGCGTTGCCGGACGGGACCACGACGTACTCGGCGAAGCCGCCGTCGACGTCGGAGCCGAGGTAGCGGGCGTGCTCCAGCGCGCGGTCGGGTGCGCGCAGCCAGCCGTCGACGAGGACGCGCTCGCCGATCCGCGCGTCGGGCACCCCGGTGCCGACCTGCACGATCCGTCCGACGGGATCGGCGCCCTGGATGCGCGGGAACGTCACGCCGCCCCCCCAGCCGCCGTCCGCTGCTGACGTGGTGACGGCGGCACCGGTCGCCGACGTCACCGTCCTCGAGTACCAACCGGTGCGGGTGTTGACGTCGGTGTTGTTGACGCCACAGGCGACGACCGAGATGAGGACCTCGTCGGCTGCCGGCGTGGGCACCGGCACATCATCGCGGTGCTCGAGCATGTCCAGGCCACCATGACCGGTCAGGACGACCGCGCGCATGGTGCGCGGCACGGCGGACGGGCTCGTCACGTCACGCGCGGGTCGTCGACACGGATGGCGACGTTCTTGGTCTGCACGTAATTGCGGAGCGCCTCCTGCCCCTTCTCACGGCCGAAGCCGGAGCGCTTGACACCACCGAATGGCGTCTCGACCCCGCCGGCGTACCACTCGTTGACGAAGACCTGGCCGGCGACGAGGCGATCGGCGGTCCACAGCGCGCGGTCGAGGTCGCGGGTGAACACCCCGGCCGCCAGCCCGTAGTCCGTGCCGTTGGCGACGTCGATGGCCTCGTCAGCCGAGGACACCCGCAGGACAGTCAGCACCGGACCGAACACCTCGCTGCGTGCGACGTCCGCGTGCGGGTCAACATCGACCAGCACCGTGGGTGCCATGAACCACCCCGGGCGGTCGATCACGGCGCCGCCGGTCGCTGCCGACGCACCGTCCGCGAGGGCCCGTTCGGTGAAGCCGGTCACGCGGCCGAGCTGCGTCGCCGACACGACCGGCGTCAGCTCGGCCTCCTCGATGCCCGCGCCCACGCGCAGACCCTCCCCCAGCGCAGTCACACGATCGACGACCTCGTCGTGGACTGCGTCGGTGACGACGATCCGCGACATCGCGGAGCACACCTGCCCGGCGTTCATGAAGATCCCCCACCGGGTGGAGGCGACGAGCGCGTCGAGGTCGGCGTCATCGAACACGATCGCCGCCGCCTTGCCCCCGAGCTCCATCACGGTCGGCACGATGCGGTCCGCGGCGGCGTGCAGGATCGAGCGGCCCGTGTTGACCGAGCCGGTGAACACGATCTGGTCGACCCCCGGGTGGCGGACCAGCGCCGCCCCTGCCTCGGGCCCGTCGCCGGTGACCAGGTTGACCGCCCCCGGTGGCAGGCCCGCCGCCTCCGCCGCCTCGACGACCACATGACAACCCAGCGGGTCGATCTCGGGTGCCTTGATCACGACTGCGTTGCCGGCCGCCAACGCGGGCGCGACACCCCGGCCGACCATCTCCGCCGGGTAGTTCCAGGGGATGACGTGTGCGGACACGCCGTGGGGCACGGGGACGGTGTAGTCGACGTAGCCGTCACCGAGCGGGATGTAGGTGCCCTCCAGCTTGTCGGCCAACGCGCCGTAGTACTCGAAGTACCGGATCGTGCCGTCGACCTCGGTGTACGCCTCCGACAGGGCCTTGCCGGAGTCACGGCTGAGGACGTGCGCCGCCCGGTCGCGCCGCGCGTGCAGCGCACGACCGATGTCCATGACCCACCGCAGCCGCTGGGCGGGGCGCACCGACACCAACGCACGGGCCGCGACGCAGGCCTGCGCGGCGGCCACGGCGGCGTCGACATCCGCCGCGCCACCGAGCGCGACCTCGGCGAGTGGCGCAGCGGTCGCCGGATCGAACACCGTCCGGCGCCGGCCATCCATGGCGTCGACCCATCGGCCGTCGATGAAGTTGCGCCAGAACGCATTGATCTCAACCGTCATACCCGACTCCACAGGTGTCTCACATCTTCAGACCCACATTCTTCGGGTCGTAGGCCCGTTCCGCCAGCACGCGTACGGGGCGGCGGTCGCCCACGATCAGAAGATCGGGCCGCGTGCCCGGCCCGCGTGGCGTTGTGTACGGTCATTGGGCGCGCGACGCGCGACAGACCGGTGCGCCGGGCTCCGGACGCACCTCGTGACCCGCACGCGCGCGCCGCAGGTCGGAGAACGACACAGCGCAGTCGTCGCGGGGAGGCACGTCCATGTACGTCATCGTCGTCGGGGTCGACGGATCGGCGCACGCGGACGTGGCGTTGCGATGGGCGTTGCAGCAGGCGCGGTCCGCCGGCGCGGAGCTGTACCTCGTGTACGCCTACGGCCGCAGGCTGGGGACCGACGGGTCCGATGACGGCCACGCGGCAGCGGACAACGTCCTCGCGTCGATCGTCGACCACCACCGCGCGGCACTCGGAGCGGTCCCCTGGCGGGCGCACGCACAGTCGTACGGGCGGGGTTCGCCGACACACGTGCTGCTCGACGAGGCTCAGCAGGCGGATCTCATCGTCGTGGGCTCCCGCGGCCTCGGCGGGTTCGGCGAGCTGATCCTCGGATCGACCAGCTACCGCCTGGTGTGTTGGGCGCGGATCCCGGTCGCGGTCATCCGGACCGACCCGTCCAAGGGACCGTCGGCCGACCCGCCCGCGAAGGGGTTCGTGGTCGGCATCGACGGCTCCGACACCGGCGACCGCGCGCTGCGCTGGGCCGCCGCAGAGGCACGTAGGCGCGAGGTTCCCCTCGAGGTCGTCCACTCCCAGCCCCTCCCGATGCACCACGTGCTCGGCATGGCGGCGGTGCCCAGCATGGAGCGGGAACGCGAGCTGGTCCGACAAGAGGGTGCACAGATCCTCGCCCGGGCGCTGGACCGGGCCGCTGAGGCGCTCGAAGGGCTGGAGGTGCGCCGGCAGGCGCGTGTCGGTCCACCGGCCGATGCGCTGGCGGTCGTCGCTGGCACCGACCACGTGCTCGTGGTCGGCAACCGTGGTCACAGCTACGTCCGTGGCGTGATGCTCGGCTCCGTCAGCCACCAGGTGCTGCACCACGCGCACGGCCCGGTGGTGGTGGTGCCGTGACGGCCGCTCACCGTCGGGCCGGACGCGGCCCGACGGTCGGGGTGCGGGTCAGGCGGTGACAGGAACCATCTCAGCCAGCCACGCACGCAGCGCGGCGGGCGACATGACCGCCGGATCCCCGAGATGGGCCGGATCGACCCCGTCCAGCTGCGGTGGGACCTGCTGGACGACGATGTCAAGGATGTCCGCCGAGGCGTAGTCGTCGATGACGGCTGCCATCTGCTCGTCGTGGTCGACCCCACGCGCACGGGCCGATGCCGTCAGGCCGACGAGCAGCGACTCCCACGTGGTCATCGGCCCCTGTGTGATCGAGGCCGACTCGGCGAACGAGTCGACGAACGCGAACGGCGTGGCCGCGATGCCGTGCCCACCGCGCAACGCCCCGTACAGCCAGTCGGAGTCGAACGAGAACCCGAACGTCGAGGGTGCCGCCAGGATGTCGGCCAGCGCGTCGCGGCCATACAACTTGAACGCCGCCTGGGTGTCGCGCAGCCCGCGTGAGAACAGCGCCCGGCCGACCCTGCGCTGCATGTGACGCAGCACGACGATGCCGGGGCCCCAGCGTGCCTCCGCCTTGCGGAGCACCGAGTCACCGTGCTTGCGGTCGCCGATGACCACCTGCGCACCGGCGACGAACGGGGCCAGGAGCAGACCGAGCTGGCCGAGGTCGACCGACGTGTCCGCATCGGTCAGCACGACGGCGTCAGCGCCAGCCTCCATCGCCGTCCTGGCGCCGAGGATCATCGCACCACCCTTGCGGGATCCGTCGACGTCGGCCAGACCTCGCAGCGGCCCGCTGTCAGCCGGCACGGCGTCGGCCAGCCGCAGCACATCCACACGGTCGCCGAGGACGTGCTCTGCCGCCATGCGCTCGGCGACGCCGGCGCTATCGTCGGGGCAGCCGTCGTCGATCGCCTGGAAGCGCCAGTGCACCGGCGTGTCCGACAGCAGCCAGTCGAGCTGGTCGAGTTTGACGCGCAGCGCGTCCTCTCCCGGGGGGTTGTCGTCGTCCCGAGGCCGAAGGCGGCGCTGCTCACTCCACATCGCGCACTGCACGACGATCTCGCCCACGTCGAGCGCCTCGTCGGCCACCAGCCGCCGGGACTCGGCCAGCTTGGTCGCGACGCGCACGTCGATGCCGACATCGGGGTCCCGGCCCAGCATGCGGAGGTCGGCCGGCTCCGCACCAGTGTCGAGCAGCGCCTCGGCGAGGTCGCGCACGTGTGGCTGGCTGGCCGGATGCGTCAGGTCGATGTCGTCGGTGCCGCGTTCGGCGATGGCGTCCAGGCTGCTCATCAGTGCAGCGTACGCGAACGGCGCGGTCGGGGGCAGGCCGCCGACCGCGCCGTGTGCGAGGATGTCCGTCCCCGACCTGGCTGGTGCGACATGACCTCCGCGCGCGACCTCGGCGTGCCACGACCCGACCCCGTGACGGACCTCGACTGGCCGCCGGACGCCGCGGCACGCCTCGGGCACGACGCGGTGGCGCTGTGGCGCGACTTCCTCAGCGAGCTGCCGAAGCTGCCCGTGCAACGCGGTGCGGTCGCGGCCGACGTCGCGGCCGCCATGGCCTGGGATGTCCCTGGCCCTCCGGACGACCTCGCGCACCTGCTCGAGGACACACGGTCCCTGATGCTCGACTGGTCGATGTATCCCGGCCACGGCGGCTTCTTCGGCTACGTGTCCGGCACCGGCACGATCCCGGGTGCGGTTGCCGACCTGCTCGCCGCCGGGCTGAACAACAACGTCGGCGGGTGGCGGCTGTCGCCCGGGTTGACCGAGCTGGAGCAACGGCTCCTGCACTGGTTCGCCGCGCGGCTCGGGCTGCCCCAGACCGCCGGGGGCTATCTGACGTCCGGCGGCTCGGCGGCCAACCACGACGCTCTGGTGGTGGCGCGGGACCTGAAAGCAGGCTGGGACGTGCGCCGTCAGGGCGTGGCCGCCGGCCCGCCACTGACGGCCTACGCACCCGCGACGGTCCACGACACGGTCCAGCGTGCCGCGGACATGATCGGGATGGGCAACGACGCGGTGCGCGTGGTGCCCACCGACGCCCGCGACCACGTCGACATCGGCGCGATGCGTGCCGCCATCGAGGCGGACGTCGCCGCGGGGCACCGGCCGATCTGCGTCGTCGGTTCCGCCGGGACCGTCGGCACGGGCGCGATCGACGACCTGCACGCGCTCGCGGACCTCGCCGCGACGTTCGATCTGTGGTTCCATGTCGACGGCGCCGTGGGAGCCGTCGGTGCACTCGTCGACCCGCTCCGCGCACGGTTCGCCGGCATCGAGCGGGCCGACTCCATCGGGCTCGACCCCCACAAGTGGCTCTACGTGCCGATCGCGTGCGGCATGCTGCTGATCCGAGACGACAACGACCTGTCGCACGCGTTCCACCTCGATCCGGCCTACACCGTCGAGGACAAGGACCGGATGCAGTCGGGGGTGGACATCCACATCCGCTCGCCGTTCTTCACACGCCATGGCGCGGCGCTCAAGCTGTGGTGGTCGCTGCGTGCACACGGATGGGACGCGTACGCGCGGCGCATGGTGCACGACTGCGATCTCGCCCGCTACCTGCACGACCTGGCAGCCGCCCACCCCCGCCTGGAGGCGACCAACGACCCGGAGCTCATGATCGCCACGTTTCGCTACCTCCCGGACGACGATCGATCACCGACGGCGATCGACGAGCTCAACCGACGCCTGATGGAGCGGCTCCAGTACTCGGGCCGCGTCTACCCGTCGAACGCCGTGGTCGACGGTCGGTTCGTGCTGCGCGCATGCATCGTCAATTTCCGCAGTGAGGCCGAGGACATCGAGGCGCTGGTCGACCTGGCGGTCGAGCACGGCGACGAGCTGGCCGCGCGATGAGCGGTCGCGGCCACGGTGCAGGCCCCCGGCTGACGGAGACGACGTCGTTCACGGTGATCGGCCTCGGCCGGCTGCTCCAGCGCCGCCTCGAGGAGGTGATGGCCGAGGAGGGCGTGACGCTGCGCCACCTCGGCGCGCTGGGCCACCTGCGGACCGGGCAGGGGGTGTCGGTGACCGATCTGGCGCGGCGTGCGGGTGTGGCGGTCCAGAGCATGCACGCCACGATCGACATGCTGGTCGCCCGCAGTGCGATCGATCCTGGCGGTGAGACCAGGCGGGGGCGTCCCGCGCGGCGGTCGCTCACCGACGAGGGTCACCACCTGCTGGCCGTCGCGTCGACCGCGCGCGGCGGCGGAGCTGGACCGCACCGTCCTCGCGTCCCTTCCGCGGGAGGCGACGGATGCGCTGGACGCCGTGATGGCCGACCTCGTGGGCGGCAGCGGCACCGCATAGAAGTCAGCGGCTGACGCATGGTGGACGGCGGCGGCCCTGCCGGTCGTCCCCGCCGTGTTTCTCATGGGGCTCAAGCCAGGCTGACCCGCGTGGGCCGGGACGGACCCGGGAATGCCATCGCCGCACCGCGGTGCGAGGCTGTGCGCAGGAGGCGAGGCCGATGAAGATCGCGGTGTTGGGGACGGGCTCGGTCGGGCGGGCGCTGGCGGGCCGGCTGGCGAAGCTTGGTCACGAGGTCACGGTCGCACCCGTGACGTGGAGATGACCATGGCACGCGACGCGCCGGACGCGTTCGCCAACCCTCCGTTCGCGGCGTGGCTCGAGGCCACCGGCGGCGTCACGGTGGCCGCGATGGCCGAGGCCGCTGCAGGCGCCGAGGTCGTCATCAACGCGACCAGCGGGGCGGCCTCGGTCGATGCGCTGACCGTGGCCGGCGAGGGCAACCTGGCCGGCAAGGTCCTCGTCGACGTCGCGAACCCGCTCGATGCGAGCACCGGCATGCCACCGTCGCTGACGGTGTCGAACACCGACTCGCTCGCCGAACGCATCCAGCGGACCTTCCCGGCGGCGCGGGTCGTCAAGACGCTCAACACGATGAACGCTGCGGTCATGGTCGATCCGTCCTTCGTAGGCAACGGAGACCACACGGTCTTCCTGTCCGGCGACGACGCCGACGCGAAGGCCGTCGTCAGCGATCTGCTCACGTCGTTCGGCTGGTCGGACGTCATCGACCTCGGCGACATCACCACGGCGCGAGGTCCGGAGATGCTGCTGCCGCTGTGGCTGCGGCTGTTCTCCGCACTCGGCACACCGAGGATGCAGTTCAAGGTCGTGCGCTGAGGGGCCAAACGGGTGGCGCTCAGTCCGTACGGCCGGACACCGCGAGGTGCAGGCCCAGGCCGATCATCGTGAGCCCACCCGCACCACCGAGGCGCGCCAGCCGACCCGGCGAACGTGCGAACCACTGGCGGGCCGTCCCGGCCGCGAGCCCCCACAGGCCGTCGGACAGCAGCGCGATCAGCACGAAGACCAGACCGAGGAACGCCATCTGCACGCCGGCCGGTGCGCCACCCGCGTCGACGTACTGCGGCAGGATCGCCGCGAAGAACACGATGGCCTTGGGGTTGGCGGCGCCGACGACGACGCCGTCGGCGAACACCGACCGTCGCGGTCGCACCGTGTCGGCGACATCGAGCACATCCGCCATCCCCCGACGGTGGCGGACCGCCTGCACCCCGAGCCACACGAGGTAGGCCGATCCCAGCAGCTTGACGGCCGTGAACACGACGATCGAGCGCTCGACGACGGCGCCGAGGCCGAGGGCGACCAGCAGCACCTGCAGGTAGACACCGCTGGCGTTTCCCGTGACGGTGAGCAGGGCGGCGCGCCTGCCCAGGGCCACTCCCCTGCTGACGATGAACATCACGCTGGGGCCCGGCACCACGATGAGCGCGAACGACAGCAGCGCGAACGCGACGACCGATCCAACTGACGGCATCGCAGCAGTGTGCCACCCCACGCGAGCATCAGCCGCGCGTGGTCACCGGTCACAGCGACCGTATGGTCGCCTCGACCATCGACCGCGGCGAACCGCCACACACGCGTTACTCTGTGTCGAACTCAGCCGACGTATGTCGTGTGCGGTCGTACATGTCGGCGTCGTCCAGCAGGGCACATGTACCAAATACGATCCCGCGTACGGCACGCCCTGTCGGCTTTCGGAGGTCGGTCGTGCGAGAATGCCAACGATGATGTCCTTGGACGTGGCGCCAGCGCCACGCGCGCAGTTCCTCCTCAGTGACCCGCACGACCGGGCGCTGGTGCGCCACATGCTGACGCTGACGCCGACCGAACGGCTCCGGAACGTGTCGTCGTACTGGCCGTTGATCCGTGTCGGCCTCGAGCGCCGTGCGGCCACTGGCGCCACCCGTCCGTGAACGGCACCGCCGGACTCGCGCCGGCGAAGTTCTTCCAGCCCGACCGCATCCTCAGGACGCTCGACGACCACGGCGTGCGGTACGTGCTCGTCGGCGGCATCGCGGCGACGCTGCGTGGTTCGCCGTCGATGACCTATGACATCGACGTCGCGCCGGAGCTGTCGTCGGACAACCTCGAACGGCTGACCGCCGCGCTCGAGGAGCTCGGCGCCGTTCGCTACACCGAGCCGGACGAGGACATCGCCCCGCCGCGCGCGGACGAGATGACCGCACGGGTCGAGCAGTTCGCATCCCCGATCGGCTACATCGACGTGCTTCGCGAGCTGCGTGCGATCGGCGGCTACGACCGCCTCATCGGTGCAGCCGACCTGATCGAGGTCGCCGGCACCGCCGTCTACGTCGCGGCGCTCGACGACATCATCGCCTCGAAGGAGGCGGCGGGCCGTCCCAAGGACCTCAGCCAGCTGCCGGCGCTGTACGCGCTGCGCGACGAGCTGCGAGGCGCGTGATCCCTCGCGTCAGCGGCTGCGCACGTCGTCGAGTGACATGCCGTGCAGGCGCAGCAGGTTCTCACCGAGGATCTTGCGCTTCGCCTGCTCGGTCAGCTGCGGGTAGCCGTAGCCGTCGACCAGATCCTGGGGCAGTTCGAAGTTCCAGAAGGCCTCGAGCGCCCACTGCGGGTGGAAGATCGGGGCCTCACTGCCGTAGACGATCTTGTCCTCGCCGCACCAGAACAGCAGCTTGCCCAGCCACTCGGCGAACTGGCGCGGCGCGCGGACGACGAAGTTGATCGTTGCGGCCAACGATGCGTACAGGTTCGGATGACGGATCAGCTGCCAGCAGGTCTCGTCGATGAACGGCAACCCGACGTGGAAGATCACGAAGTTGATGTCGCGGAAGTTGGCCGCCGCACCGTCCATGTCCCACGTCTGCGTGTGCTCGATCCGTTGGGGCCCGAGTGGCAGGCCCTTGTGGACGCCGATGAGATTGACGCCGAGTTCCTGCGCCTTCTCGAACACCGGGAACGCGACCTGCGGGTCGTCCATGCGCCACGGCATCGGGGACCCGTAGTCGTAGCGGGTGTTGTAGAGCTTGAACGCCCTGGCGCCGTGCTCGTGCACCTGGATCTCCATGAGGTCCAGCGCCCGACGGCCCTCCAGCGGGTTCACCGAGCCCCAGAAGATCGTGTCGTCGGAGTAGTCGGCCGCCATGCGGGCGCACTCCTCCCAGGGCGACAGCCCGTCGACGAACAGGTCGGTCAGCGGCAGTGGTTGCGCGATCAGCATGTCGGTGTCGGACTCGTCGAGCACCATGCGGTGGATCTCCTCGGGCGTCCACTGCCGTAGGTACTCCTCCGGTGGCAGCACCGTCTGACCGTCGGGGGTGAGGGTCGTGTGGAACGCGTACAGGTGATCGATGAACGACTCCCCGGCTGACCCCAGTGCGTTCTTCTTGTCGAAGTTGAACACGTGCGCCACGCAGTCGAAGACGAACGGCTTGCCACCTTCTGCGGTCGTGAGCGGGGACTGGGACGTGGCATCGGTCACGGCGTCACCTCGGTGGTCGTGCGGGCGGAGACCGGTGCCGCGGCTGCGGCGACCGACCCGGCGCCCGTGATCTGGTTCGGGGGTGGGAGGAACTGCAGGCGCTCACGCGCGAGGGGCGAGAGCCGTCCACTGGTCCAGGCGGTGTCCCAGACCACGCGGACGTCGGCGTCGGCGACGGTGGGCACGGCGGCGACGCGCTCTCGGATCGTCTCGACCAGCGGCACCATGAAGGGGCACCAGCCGGACGTCAGCACCAGGTCCACGCTGGCGTTGCCGTCCTCGACGCGGATGTCCTCGATGAGGCCCATGTCGACGACGGACAGGCCGCGGTCCTCGCAGCACGGGTCGTACACGTCCCGCAGGGCATCGACGATGTCGGCCCGCTGATCCATCGCTCCTCCTCGCTGGGCCGGGCGGGGTCGACGATCTCAGCCGGGTCCCCGCCCGCGCAAGGGCTGGTTTTCAAATGGTGAACAGGCGTAGGATCACAGCATGTGGAGAGGTCGACGCCCTGAACCAACCACACTGGCCGCCGCAGGGATGATGGGCGCCGTGTCGATCGTGTTCGGCGCGTACGGTGCGGCCGAGCTGCCCACCGCGGGCGACAGTGGGCCGGTGGCCAGCCGCGATGCCGTGCTGCTCGGGATCAGCGGCCGCGAGGAGGGTGTTGCGACTGTGATGGCCGTCGTGGTCATCCTCGCCGTATCGGCGCTGACGCTCAGCCTGGCAGTGGGCGTGCTGCGGCGCCGTGAGGGCGCGCGTTACGCGGCGCTCATGACCTTCGGCATGCTCGGCCTCCTGGCGCTGGCAGCGTCGCTGCCGGGGCTGATGTCGACGCCGCCACGCTCCGGCGCGCCGTTCGGGGTGCTGACGGGACTCGTCGACCTCGGGATCGTCGCGTTGCTGCTGCTACCGGCCACGGCGGACGACATCGAGGACGCCGAGCGTGCGCGCGAGCGGGCCGCGACACGTCGGTGACGCCCGTCCGGGGACCAGTTGCACCCGTCCGATCGTCCCGTAGGCTGAACCTCGGCACATCGAGACGAGGGTTCGATGCGGAGCGAGACGCCGCCGTCCGACCTGATCCGCAGCGTGTCGAGGGCGCTCCGGCTGCTCGAGGAGGTGGGCAACCATCCCGCCGGGGTCAACCCGAAGCGGCTCGCGTCGCGCTGCGGCATCCGGCTGCCGACCGTCTACCACCTGCTGCGCACACTGCGCTACGAGGGCTACCTCGACCGCCTGCCGTCCGGCGACTACGTGCTGGGCACGGCCATCGCCGAGCGCTTCGGTGATCTCGCGCCGATGCTCGCCGTACCCCCGCCGGTGCCCGCCGTGCTCGACGATCTGGCGAGGCGCACCGGGCACAGCGCGTACCTGGCGCGCTTCGTCGACGGACGCGTGACCATCACGAGCGTCGTTGAGGCGTCGGGCTCGCCGCCACTTGAAGACCTGGTCGTGGGCTTCGACGACGCCGCCCATGCGACGGCCCTGGGCAAGGCACTGTTGTCGACGCTGTCCGCGAGGCGCAGGCGCAGGTACCTGCGCGACACCGGTCTGCGCCGGTTCACCACGGCGACTGTCACCACGACCGACCGGTTGTCCGACGAGCTGCGCTCGGCCATGCCCACGGGCGTGTTCACCGAGGTCGAGCAGTTCCGGGACGGTGTGGGCTGCGTCGCGGCCCTGGTCCACCGGTCCGACGGAGACGACAACGGCTACTGGGCCCTGGGCATGAGCCACCGCGCGACCCACATCCCGCGTCAGCGCGCACGCCTTGTTCCGTCGCTGCGTCGCGCTGCGGCCGACCTGGCCACCGTCTGATCCGGAGTGGTCCATCGTTTCGCCATGACGCCGAGGACGGATCTGGTCACCGTCTGATCGGTGTTGGTCTATCGTTTCGCGCCATGACGCCGACGACGGATCTCAGCGACGCCAACGCCGACCTGGTCGCACACTGCCATCCCGTCTTCCGCAGCTTCGGGGCACGCACCCACTTCAACGGGCCGATCGTCACCGTGTCCTGCCTCGAGGACAACGTGCTGTTCGAGCGTGCGCTGGGTGACGTCGCACCCGGCACCGTCATCGTCGTCGACGGCGGCGGGTCGCTGGAGTGCGCACTGATGGGCGACCGTCTGGGTGGGATCGCGGTCGAACGTGGCCTGCCCGGCGTGATCATCAACGGCTGCGTGCGCGACACGCTGGTGCTGGCGGAGCTCGACGTCGCCATCCTCGCGCTGGCATCCCACCCTCGGCGCAGTGCCAAGCGGGGCCACGGCGCCCGCGACGTGCCGGTGTCCTTCGCCGGGGTGCTCTGGATGCCCGGCCATCACGTCTACGGCGATCCCGACGGCGTGATCCTCAGCCCCGACCCCCTCCGCTGATCGCACACCGCATGTAGAGGCCCCGACGACCCGGCCACCCGACGGCGGCCCGGGTCGGCGTCGGCGGCGGGTCAGTCCCCCTGGGGAACGAGGATGGCGCGTCCGCGCACCTGGCCGTTGTGGAGGTCCTGCATCGCGTCGACCGCCGACTCCAGCGGGTAGGTCCGCGTGTGCAGCTTCACGCTGCCCTGACCCGCCAGGGTCATGAGCTCGACCAGATCGTTGTAGGTCCCCACGAGGTTGCCGATGAAGCTGCGCTCGGTCGAGATGATGTCGATCGCCGGCGTGTCCAGGGTGCCGCCGTAGCCGACGATGGAGTGGTCGCCGTGGCGGCGGGTCATCGCGAAGCCCTCGGCGAGCGCGCCGTCCTCGCCGACGAAGTCGATGACGATCTGTGCACCGTGGCCGTCGGTCATCTCGAGCACGGTGTCGACGTGACCGCCGTCGGCCACGACGGTCGCGTCGGCCCCCAGTTCCGACGCCAGCTTGAGCGCCTCCTCCGAGCGGTCGACGACCACGATCGACGTCGCACTCAGGGCGCGCAGCGACTGGATGCCGATGTGGCCGAGGCCGCCCGCGCCGATGATGACAGCCGTCGTGCCCGGATACAGCTTCGGCAGGGCCTTCTTGACTGCGTGGTAGGCCGTAAGGCCGGCATCAGCGTGGGCGGCGACATCGGCCGGTTCGATGCCGGACGGCAGCGGCACGCAGGCACGTGCGCTGGTCCGGATGTACTCGGCCCACCCCCCGTCGGTGTCGATGCCGGGGAACGCACTCCTCTCGCAGTGCATGTCGTTGCCGTCCCGGCACGCCCGGCACAGGCCGCACGTGATCAGCGGGTGCAGGATCACCGCGTCGCCGACGGCCACGTTCGTCACCGCCGAGCCGACCTCGGCAATCCAACCGGCGTTCTCGTGGCCGATGGTGTAGGGCAGGTCGACGCCTGTCTTGGGTGCCCACTGCCCCTCCCAGATGTGGAGGTCCGTCCGGCACACCCCTGCGCCGCCGATCCTGACGATGACATCGAACGGGCCGGTGATCTGCGGGTCGGCGACCTCGTCGACCGACGGCCATTCGTCATACGCGTGCAGGCGCACGGCCTTCATGCTGTCTCCTTGTCGATCGCTGTGTCGGTGAGTGGTGGCCCATACCTCGTCCGGAGCAACCCCCGGCAGAACCCGGCGTTCCCGTCGATGCTCACCGCGACCGTTCTGATGCGAGCGACCCCGCGACCCGACCCGGGTCGCGACGCCCGCATCGATCTCGGCCGACGCGAAGTGGTCGTCGAGGCGCACGTCGACGTGCTCCACGCCGGGGACCGCCGCGACCGCCTGCGTCGCGTCGGCCACCATCAGCCACGCAAAGTTCGGCGCGCAGAAGAAGGTCGGCAGCCAGCCGCACCTCGACGGTGCCGCCGTCGACCCGGACGGACGAGACGAAGTCGAGCCCGGTGATCGCCTGGTCGAGCTCAGGATCGCGCATGGCTCCGAGCGCATCGCGGACCACCGCGTCGCTCAGGGTCGCGTGGCCGGGCACCGCTCAGGCCGTCGTGTCGATCGCCGGCTTCTCGGTAACGTCCATGCCCGGCTGATCCTGCGCACCGGACACGCCGAGGCCGTCGGGCACGTCGAGGTCGTACAGCGCCGCCGCGTTCAGCCCCAGGATCTTCTTCTTGACGTCGGTCGTGACCTCGCCGTACTCGCCGACCATGTCCTCGGGCATCTCGAAGTCGACGAACGCCTCGATCAACCACTTCGGGTGCCAGATGCCGTAGTCGCTGGCGAACAGCAGCTTGTCCTCGCCGATCCAGTACAGCAGTTCACCCAGCACCTGCGCGAAGTACCGGGGACGGGTGTGGATGAACGGCATCGCGACCTCGCCGTAGAGGTTGCGGTTGTCCGGACCGGCGGCCCAGTCGTGGATGTGGCCGTCGACGATGTAGTAGCGGTCACCGTTGTGCTCGTACACGTGCGGATCCTTTCGGACCATGTCCCGGCGGCGTCCGTGTCGTCGGCGCGGATCCGGCGCGCGGCGTGGCGTGTGCGAACGCCCTCTGGCTCATGGATGCGCTCCGGGAGCCACCTCTCGCGACCCTCATCGCGATCAACCCTCCAGGGCAGGCTAGAAGAACGAACCGCCGGTTCTCCACAAAAAGTCCGCGTCTGCGACCTCCCCGACCGTCGGACAGCGGGACATCCCCAGTGGGCGTCGACCGGATCAGCCGGAGGTCGTCCTCACCGTCCGCGCACCACGTCGACACGGCACCGTCGCCGTTGTCACCCCACGGGTATCGTGTCGGGCGATGGACGCGACCGGCCGGACCCGCAGCTCGATGGCGTTGGCGGCGGCTGCGCTGCCTGTGGGGATTGCGGTGAAGGCCGCACGGCGGACCGGGGACTTCGGCCTGGCCGACGCGGTGCGCGTGGCGCGGGACCGTCGCACGGGTCCGATCCTGGTCACCCTGGACCTGACCCGTCCCCTGCGCACGGCCACGATGGGACCCGCCGCGCTGCGCACACGGGGCCGGCCGACGCTGCGCGACGTTATCGACGGCCTCGCCATGGCCGCGGATGATCCGCGCGTCGTGGGCCTGCTGGCGCGGATCGGCACCCCGCCCGGTGGGCTCGCCACGATCCAGGAGCTGTCCACGGCCGTACGACGGTTCGCGGACACCGGACGCCCGGCGGTCGCGCACGCGGAAGAGTTCGGGGAGGCCGGCAACGGCACCGCGTCGTACCTGCTGGCGACCGCCTTCGACGAGGTCGTGCTGCAGCCCACAGGTGATCTGGCGCTGCTCGGTGTGTCCGGTGAGGTCACGTTCCTTCGCGGAGCGCTGGATCGCGTGGGCATCGAGCCGCAGTTCAGCCACCGCTACGAGTACAAGAACGCCGTCGACGCCCTCACCGGGCACGGCTTCACCGATGCTCACCGGGAGGCGCTCGACGGCGTCGTCGGCGACTGGTCGGCACAGATCGTCACCGCGATCGCCGCCGCTCGGGACATGGACGTCGCCGATGTCCACGCCGCGATCGACCAGGCGCCGCTGCTCGCCGACGAGGCGCTGGAGCGGGGGCTGGTTGACAGGACAGCGTACCTGAGTGAGGCGCTCGACGACCTGCGAGCCCGCGTCGCCGAGCAGGCCGCCCTCGTGCCCCTGTCCGAGCACCGGGGACCCGCCGCGTCGCGCCGCAGGTGGCGCGAGCGGGGCGCGCCGAAGATCGCGCTGATCGAGGCGACGGGCCCGATCACGGTCCGCGCCGGCAGTGTCCTGCCGCGCATGGGGATCACCAGCGACGAGCTGTGCGCGGACCTGCGCCGCATCGCGACCGACGACGACGTGGCCGCCGTCGTGTTGCGCATCGACAGCCCCGGTGGCTCGGCCGTCGCCTCGGATGCGATCCGACACGAGATCCTCCGGCTGCGTGACGGTGGGACGCCGGTCGTCGCGTGGATGGGCGATGTCGCCGGCAGCGGTGGCTACTACATCGCCATGCCGGCCGACCGGATCGTGGCGCAACCGGGCACGCTGACCGGCTCGATCGGCGTGATCGCGGGCAAGGCCGTACGGGCCGGGCTCGAGGACCGACTTGGCGTGAGCACCGAGGCGGTGACCCGCGGTGCCCACGCCCGCTACTACTCGTCGGCGACGGGGTTCAGCGACAGCGAGCGGCAGCGACTCGACAGCCAGCTCGACCGCGTCTACGCCGACTTCACCGCCAAGGTGGGCCACGACCGGAGCATGCCAGCGGCGCGCGTCGAGCAGGTCGCCCGCGGGCGCATCTGGACGGGCGCCCAGGCGATGTCGCATGGCCTCGTCGACCGCCTCGGTGGCTACCGCGAGGTGCTCGAGTTCACGCGAGGGGCCCTGGGACTGCCGCCCGATGCACCAGTGCGGGTCCGCCGCCACCCCCCGCGTCGCCACCTGCTCGCCCGGCTGCGCGGTGGAGGTCCCGACGACCCGGCGCAGCGAGACCTCGCCGCCGCAGTGACCACGGCTCTGGCGGATCCGACAGCGCTCCCCAGACTGATCGACGAGCTCACCCCGGTGCCGGGCGCGCTCACGATGCCCTGGGTCCCGCGGCTGCGCTGACCCCGCACGGGCCGGCCTGACCGGACCGGGCTAGCGTGGCCGACAGGCCGGCAGACCGAACGAGGACCCATGGATCCCGCACTCCAGTGGACACGCGCCCACATCCCGACCCTCGACGAGCGACGGATCCTGATCAGCGGCGCCAACAGCGGGATCGGCTTTGAGGCGGCACGGCTGCTGGCCGCCCGTGGCGCCGCCGTGACGCTGGCCTGCCGCGACGGGCAACGCGGGAGGGACGCCCTGGTGCGGTTGCGGGCGGCGACACCCGACGCCGACGTCGACCTGCTGCGCCTCGACCTCGCCGACCTCGCGTCGATCCGTGAGGCGGCCGAACGGTGGAGCGACGGTCACGACCGACTTGACGTGCTCGTCAACAACGCCGGGGTCATGGCACCTCCGCTCCGTCGGACCGTCGACGGGTTCGAGCTGCAGTTCGGCGTCAACCATCTGGGTCACTTTGCGCTGACCGGCCTGCTGCTCGACGCGTTCCGCGGCGACGCGTCGCGCGTCGTCACCGTGGCCAGCGGTGCGCACCGCACGGGCACGATGGCGTTCGACGACCTGAACTGGACCCACCGCCGCTACCGGCCGTGGCCGGCGTACGGACAGAGCAAGCTGGCCAACCTGCTGTTCACCTTCGAGCTGCAGCGGCGGTCGGCGGCCGCGGGGCTGCCCGTCGACGGGATCGCGGCCCACCCCGGCTTGGCGGCGACCGGTCTGCAGGGACGCGGCCCGCGGATGCGCGGCAACGCCCTCGGCGCGCAGCTCACCGAGCTCGCCAGCCGGGTCCTGGCGCAGGATGCCGCACGCGGCGCGCTGCCGACGGTCGTCGCGGCGGCGTCGCGTGATGCACGCGGTGGCGACTACTGGGGCCCCGCCGGCCGCTTCGAGATGCGTGGCCGGCCCGCGCGCGTCCCCGTGGATCCCGCCGCGACGGACCTGCGCGCGGCCGCGATGCTGTGGGACCGCTCGGAGGAACTGACCGGGGTGCGGTTCGAGGCCCTGCGATCGGCCGCGTCATGACCGACACGCTGATCTCGGTCCTGCTGTTCCTCGTGGTGCTCGTGCCGTCGGTCATCCTGCACGAGGTCGCCCACGGCGTCACCGCCCTGGGCTTCGGCGACGACACCGCCAAGCGTGCCGGCCGACTGACCCTGAACCCGCTTCCGCACATCGACCCGTTCGGAACGGTCATCCTCCCGACGCTGCTCGCGTTCACGGCGGGCGGCGCGTTCGGCTACGCCAAACCCGTCCCGGTCAACCCGTCCCGCATGCGCAGGCCACGTGACCACGGGTTGCTGGTCAGCCTCGCAGGCCCGGCCACCAACATCATGCTCGCCGTTCTTGCCGCCGTAGCGCTGCGCGCGCTGGTGCCGTCGGCCAGCGACCTGGTGTTGGACCTGGTGTTCCGCTTCGGCATCATCAACCTGGTGCTGGCCGCATTCAACCTGCTGCCCATCCCGCCGCTGGACGGCTCGGCGGTCGTCGAACGCCTCCTGCCGCGTCGCCTCCTGCCGCAGTGGCGCCGCCTGCGGCTGTACGCCATGCCCGTGCTGCTGTTGCTCGTGCTGCTGCTGCCAGGCGCGCTCGGCCGGGTGTTCGACGTCGCGCAGCGCCTGTGGCTCCAGCTGCTGTGAGCCGGTCGTCCCGGGCGCCGGTGCTCAGCGTTCCAGGAGCTTGAGCGCCGCGTCGAGGATCTCGTCCTCCGACATCAGGACGCGGTCGGCGGAGGGTCCCAGCGGCACGAAGCTGTCGGCCGACCGCACGGCATCCATCGGCCCGTCGAAGTGACGCTGGACGAGGCGCGCGAGGACGGCATCGGCGATGCCACCCGACTCGCGGCACTCGTCGGCGACCAGGACCCGGCCACAGGCTGTCGCCTGCTCCTCGATCGCCGCCCACGGCAGGGGTGCGAGCCAGCGAAGGTCGATGATCCGCGCCCGCCGTCCGTGACCGGTGGCCAGCTGGCGCGCGGCCCGCAACGCCTGACGGACCCCGTTGCCGAAGGTGAAGATGGCGATGTCGTCGTGCTGTGCGCCGTAGACGCCGACGTCGCCGGGCAACAGGTGCTCCCCTGGCGGCGGATAGTCGCTGAGCCAGCGGCCGTCCCCGTCGTCGTACAGATCCTTGGTGTGGTACAGCGCGATCGGTTCGAGCATGCAGACGACACGACCGTCGACGTGTGCCATCGCCATCGCGCCGCGCAGCATGCGTGCCGCGTCGGCGCCGCGGGCCGGGACGCCGATGATCAGGCCCGGGATCTCGCGCAGGGCGGCGACCGCGTTGTCGTTGTGGAAGTGGCCGCCGATGCCGCGCTGGTAGGCGAAGCTCGCGATCCGCAGAACCATCGGCGTCGCGAACTGTGACGCCGACAGGAACCCGGTCGTCGCCGCCTCTCCGCGCAGCTGGTCGATGGCGTTGTGCAGGTAGGCGAGGTACTGGATCTCGGGCACGGGCAGCAGGCCGCGAAGCCCCAGGCCCTGGGCGACACCCAGGACGCTGGTCTCGTCGAGCAGGGTGTCGAAGACGCGTCGCGCGCCGAACGCCTCCTGCAGCCCGGCGGTCACGTGGTACACGCCACCCTTGCGACCGACATCCTCACCGAGCACGACCGCGTCGGGGCGCCGCAGCAGCTCGTCGTGCAGCGCCGCGTTGATGCAGGCGGCCAGTGTTCGACGCGACGGCGCCGTCGCCGCCTCGGGCAGCTGGTCATCGAAGTGCCTGGCACGCCGCTCCGGGTCGGGCGTGGTCGCGGCGTCAACCGCGACCGCGTCGGCCGAGAACGGCGCGATGGGTCGCATGATCTGCGCGCGGTCGTCGAGCGGTGGCCGATCCGCGTGCCGCTCGACCGCCCGGTCGATCTCGGCGCGAACGCCGCGGACGATCTGGCGCAGCAGCGCGGCGCTGGCGGCGCCAGTGTCGAGCAGGCGCTGTGCGACCAGCAGCAGCGGGTCTTTGGCCTCGTCGTCGTCGATCTCCTGCCGCGAGCGGTAGGCCGTCTCGACGTCGCTGCCCGCGTGGCCCCACAGCCGGATCGTCGGCAAGTGGAGGAACACCGGCATGCGGCTGGCGCGGCAGTGGCTGATCGCCTGCTCGACCTGACCCCAGACCTGGTCGATGTCACCGGAGGCGCGAACGTACTCCAGCTGCGGCAGGGCCGAGAACGTGCTGGTGATCCAGCCCCGCGGGGTGCGCACCGAGATGCCCAGGCCATTGTCCTCGCAGACGAACAGCACGGGCATGCCGCCGCCGAGCCGGAACGCGTAGCGCGCCGCGTTGATGCCCGACAGCGCAGTCGCGTGGTTGGCCGACGCGTCACCGAACGAGCAGCACACGATGCTGTCGCCGGGAAGGTCGGCGCCGACCCCGAGGTGAACGGCCAGCTCGTGGGCGAACGCGAAGCCGGTGGCCTTCGGCACATGGGACGCGATCGTGCTGGTCTGTGGCACGACCCACGACCGTCGGTCCCCCCAGACCTTGTGGCGGCCGCCGGAGGTCGGGTCGTCCGCGGCGGCCGTCAACGACAGGACCGTGGCGCCGACCGGGTCGGCACCAGGGAGCTGTCGGGCGCGGGCCATCATGAACGGTCCCGACCGATAGTGCAGGAACGCCGGATCGGTGGGTCGCAGGAGGGCACCGACGACGGCGTTGTGTTCGTGGCCGGCGCTCGAGATCGTGTAGTAGCCGCGGCCCTCGGCGCGGAGGTGGCGTGCGGCGACATCCAGCTCGCGCGATCTGAGCTGGTCGATGAACAGCGCGATCGCTCGTTCCCTCGTCAGGCTCGTGCCACCGCGCAGGCGGCTGCCCGGACGCTCGACGGCGTCGTCGCCGTCGACCGACGCGAGCAACCGGTCGAGGTTCTCCCGGACAGCAGCAACACGACCTGCGGGCATCCCTGAAGGCTAGACCGTCGGCACGACCAGCGCGCGCACCATCTGTTGCGCGCGCAACACCTCCACCGAAACGCGGCGGTCGGACACTAGCCTGTACGGGTACGTGTGGGTGAGTTCACGCCAGGCCGCGGAGACGATGATCGACCATGAGAGCAGACCAGGTCTTCGGCCTCCTGCTGATCCTGCTCGCGATCTACCTGGGCGTCACCGCCGCGGGCCGTGGCGTCGCCGCCGGACAGCTGTTCGGCGGCGCGGGCGGTTCCGGCCCCATCGAGCTCGCGCCCGGGACCGGCGGCGGCAACGAAGGCGACGACGAGGACGGCCTGGGAGGCGACGACGAGGACGGCCTGGGAGGCGGCGGCCAGAACGCGCAACCGAGCGGACGGGAACCGATCGTTGCCAACAGCGACTTCTGCGCGGCTGCATCACAGAGCTCGCAGTTCGATGACCTCGGCAACGCACACGACGAGGCGATCAGGTGCATGGAGGCGGCGGGGGTCGTCACCGGCGAGACGTTGACACAGTTCAACCCGGCCGACGCCGTCACCCGAGGAGAGGCGGCGATCGCGATCGCGGCAATGATGGACACAGCCAACCGCCTCGAGGCCGAGGGCGTCGCCCTGCAGGACCTGCCTTCCGCCGACGACCCACGGTTCGAGGACTTCAAGGACGACGTGGCGGACTGCCCGGGGCAGAACGCGATCGCCCGGCTGAACGAGACACCGGTGGCGCAGGGCTACGTGGACTCACGGTTCGAGCCGTGCGGCAACGTCACCCGCGGCCAGATGGCGTCGTTGCTGGACCGGAGCTACCAGTACCTCAACGGCTCCGCGCTGCCGACCGGGCCGGACCGGTTCCGCGACGACGACACGTCGGTGCACGAGGCGTCGATCAACGCCGTGGCCGCCGCGCAGATCATGGAGGGCCGCGGCAACGAGCAGTTCATGCCGGGCCAATCGGTGCTGCGCGGGCAGATGGCATCCTACCTCGCACGGATCCTGATCCGCATGGAGGACAAGGGCAGGATCACGCCGTTGCCATGACCAGCGGGCTCTGCCGCGCCACGCCGGTGCGAAAGTGACGAGGCCGGTGTCACCACCCCACATCGCGCCCTGTGGCGCTCATGCCCGGTACGGCGACGCCGCGACGAACGCGGACTCGATCCGCCCGAGGTCGGTGGCTGGACGCGCGTCCTCGCTGAGCTCGAACAGCACGTCGCCCCAGCATCCGGTGGGCTCGAGCCGGGCCAGCAGTGACGTCAGGCCGAACTGGATGCGGTTGAGCATCAGGAAGGCCGCGGGCATCTCGAGCTGGCGGAGCGTCTCGACGTACCCCGCGTCCGGGTCCAAGCTGGCGGCCGTCACCTCCCGCGCGTAGGCGGCGGTGTAGCTGAACGGCTCGGAGGTGCTCATCGGCCTGTGCATCAGCCGGAACCAGCGGCGCACGACGTCGAAGTCACCGTCGAACTGCCCGCCCAGCAGGCCGGCCTCGCGCATGGCTGCCCGCAGCTGCGGCGCGTCGTCGTCGCGGACGGCGCGGTGGACGGCATGGAGGCGGTCGCGGTCGGCCGTCCCGAACGCCTTGCAGCTGCCGAAGTCGATGAATACGACGGTGCCGTCGCCGGGGAACAGGTAGTTGCCAGGATGGGGGTCGGCGTTGAAGATCCTGAAGCGGTACAGCGAACCGAAGACGAAGCGGAAGATGATCTCGCCGTAGCGGTTGCGGGTGGCCTCATCGGCACCGCGCGCGACGTCGCCGAACGACTGGCCCTCCACGAAGTCGGTCACCAGCACGCGGGGCCGGCACCAGTCGTGGTGTACGGCGGGGACCCGGACGAACGGGTGGCCCGCGTAGCGGTCGGCGAATGCCTGGTGGTAGCGCGCCTCCGTCTGGTAGTCGAGCTCCTCGTCGAGCCGCGCCCGGACCTCCGCGAGCAGGGGTCCAGGCTCCAACCGGGGGTTGAGGACCCGCAGCAGTGGGATCAACAGCTCGAGGTTGGCCAGGTCCGCCAGCGTGGACTCCGCGACACCCGGATGCTGGACCTTGACCGCCACGTCGGTCCCGTCGACCAACCTGGCGCGATGCACCTGTCCGATCGAGGCGACGGCGAACGGCTCGGGCTCCCAGGAGGCGAAGACCAGGTCGGCAGGAGCCCCGTACTCGGCCTGGAGCACCGCGGCCACGGTGGCGGGATCCGAGGCTGACGCCGAGTCCTGCAGCTGCGCGAGCCGCGTGTGGTAGCGCTGCGAGGACTCCTCGTCCATCGGCAGGTCGACGTAGCTCAGCAGCTGGCCCGCCTTCATGGCAGCGCCCTTCATCGACCCGAGGGTGTCGAGCACGACGTCGGCGATCTCGTCGTGTGACAGGCCGACGCCGTCGACGTCGCCTCGGCGCTGTGCCCGCCGGGCTGCGAGCAGCCCCCTGCCCGCGGCCGCGGAGAGCCGGGCCAGCTGACCACCACGCGACAGGCGTGTGCGGGCGGCGGACGGTTCCGAGGGCACGTCCCCAGCATGCGACGCACCCGCGCCGCCCGCCATGGACGCGCGGGCACTACTCGGCGGTGGTCTCGGAGCCGGCGCTGCGCTCCGCCGCGTGGGCCTCGTCGTCCCGGGTGTCCTCGTCGTCCCGGGTGGCTTCGTCGTCCGCCGTGCCCTGCGGGGTGTGCCGCAGCGACAGCCAGAAGGTCAGCGCAAGCACGACGCCGATGAAGCCGAGCGACGCCAGCGTTGGGATGTGCAGCCCGAGGCCCTCGCCGATGAACTTGAGGCCGACGAAGCCGAGGATGATTCCGAGGCCCTTGTCGAGGTAGACGAAGCGGTCCTGGATCCCGGCGAACAGAAAGTACAGTGCGCGCAGTCCCAGGATCGCGAAGGCGTTCGAGCTGAAGACCAGGAACTCGTCGCGGGTGATGGCGAGGATCGCAGGGATCGAGTCGACCGCGAACAGGATGTCGGTGAACTCGATCGAGACCAGCACCGTGAGCATCGGCGTGACCATCCGCTTGCCGTTCTCACGCACGAAGAAGTGCTCGCCGTGGTAGCCCTCGGTCTGCGGGAGCAGCCTGCGGATGCGCACGAGCACCGGGTTGTGCTCCGGATCGACCTCGAGGCCCTCGCTGGTGAACAGCCTGTAGGCGGTGTACAGCAGGAACGCGCCGAAGACGTACACGATCCAGCTCAACGACTCGAGCAGCGCGACTCCCGCGAAGATGAACGCCAGTCGGAACACGATCGCACCGAAGATGCCCCAGAACAGCACGCGGTGCTGGTACTTGGCCGGCACCGCGAAGAACGAGAACAACACCGCCCAGACGAAGACGTTGTCGACCGACAGGCTCTTCTCGATGAGGTACCCGGTGATGTACTCCTGCGCCGCCGTGCCTCCGAGCCACCACCACACGAGCCCGGTGAACGCCACGCCCAACGCTATCCAGACCGCGCTGTAGATCGCCGCCTCCCGCGTCTGGATCTCGTGCTCCTCGCGCATGACGACCTTCAGGTCGATCAGCAGGAGCATGGCGATGAAGGCGATGAACGCGATCCAGGCCCACAACGGCTCGCTGCCGCTGCCGCCTCCGCCACCGCCGCCTTCTGCCGCGGCGAGCAGCACGCCTACCGACGTCATGCAGTCTCCGTTTCTCACAGGGTGGCGGGGTGGACGGCGCGGGCAACGCTGGGCCAACTGTGCCCGCTCGGCCGTCCCCATATGCCGGGTGTCTCGCCGGCCGGTGCCATCATGGCCCCATGTCCCTGCACCCACGTTCCCGACTCCTGGCGATCCTACTGACGGCGGCGGCCGCCTGCTCACCGGCCGCACCGGAGACGGCCTCCATGCCGTCGCCACCTGCCTCGCCGCCCGCGTCTGCCGCGCCGTCAGAGCAGGAGCCGTCTGAGCTGGAGCCGTCGGCGGCATCGGCCGACCCCTCTCCCGAGGTGACCGACACCGGTGACCTGCGCGCCGCGTCGGTCGCGCTCACGCGGGTCGTGGAGCTCAACGCACCGACCGCCCTGGCGATCCGGCCTGGCGACGACGCGCTGTACTTCGCCGAGCGTGACGGCCGCGTCGTGCGGGTCGTGGACGGTGCGGTTGCCGGCGGTCCCGTGCTCGACATCTCGTCGCAGACCACGAGCGACAGCGAACGCGGCATGCTGGGCCTGGCGTTCTCCGCCGACGGCGACCACCTGTACGTCTCATTCACCAACGACGCCGGCGACTCGCAACTCGACCAGTACCGGATGCGCGACGGCGTTGCACGCCTACGCAGCAGGCGGAACCTGCTGCTGGTCACCCAGCCCTACTCCAACCACAACGGCGGCAACGTCGTGACCGGCCCGGACGACATGCTCTACTTCGGCCTCGGAGACGGCGGCGGCGCCGGTGACCCACTCGGCAGCGGCCAGGACGCGTCCACTCTGCTCGGCGCGCTCCTGCGCATCGACCCGACGCCGGCCGGTGGCCAGCCGTACACGGTGCCGGCGGACAATCCCTACGCGGATGGCGGCGGACGGGGCGAGGTGTGGGCTTACGGCCTGCGCAACCCGTGGCGGTTCTCGTTCGATCGTGCGACCAACGACCTGTGGATCGGCGACGTCGGTCAGGGTGCGATCGAGGAGATCGACCGGGTACCCTTCGACCGCGCCGCCGCCTCGAACTTCGGATGGAACGTCTTCGAGGGGACGCAACGCTTCTCGAGCGGCCGTGCACCGGGCGCGATCCCTCCGATCTTTGAGTACCCACACGACGGACGCTGCTCGGTGACCGGCGGCTACGTCTACCGGGGAGACGCCATCCCTGAGCTGCGCGGGTCGTACGTCTTCGGCGACTTCTGTGACGGCGTCATCCGCGCGCTCACGGCCGACGGCAACACGGTGACCGCTGATCGCAGCCTCGAACTGACCGTACCCGCGCTCGTGTCGTTCGGCGAGGACGCCGACGGTGAGTTGTACGCGTTGTCGTTGGAGGGCACGGTCTTCAAGATCACGGGGCGTTGACGAGTCCCGCGGAGGGTCCGTTGGATGCCGGACATCATGGGGCAGTATGCAACCGTTCCACGCGTCATACGCACGTACGAAACCGGAGTGATTCGTGATCGTCCTCGCACAGAATACTGTTGCCGATGGCCTGCAGGCCGGAGCGGAAGAGCTGGTGGCCGCCGTGCTCGCATTCCTGCCCAGGCTCCTGGCGTTCATCGCCATCCTCATCGTGGGCTACGCCGCCGCGCGATTGCTCCGGCGCCTGCTGGCCTCTGCGCTCGAGCGGCGCGGCGTCGGTCGCGCGCTCGAGCGTGGGGGGATCAAGGACGCCCTTGTCCGCGCTGACATCGATGTCGGTCGCCTGCTGTATCGGTTGGTCTTCTACGGCCTGCTGCTGCTCGTGCTGCAGCTGGCCTTCAGCGTGTTCGGTCCCAACCCGGTCTCGGACCTGCTCCAGCGCCTGATCGCGTTCATTCCGCGCGTTGTCGTGGCGTTGGTGCTGATCATCGTGGCCTCGGTCGTAGCACGGGCCGTGCGCGACCTGATCGCCGCGCTGATCGGCGGGCTGGCCTACGGACGGGCCCTGGCTCTGGCGGCACAGCTGCTCATCGTTGGTGTCGGCGTGTTCGCCGCACTGGACCAGCTCGCGATCGCCCCGACGATCGTCACCGGGCTGTTCTACGCGCTCCTCGCCACGATCGTCGGCGTCACTGTGGTGGCCGTCGGCGGCGGTGGCATCGCACCGATGCGACAGCGGTGGGAACGCGGACTCGCACGCGCCGACGCCGAGGCCGTACGGATGCGCGACGAGGCCCGTCGCCAACGCGAAGCCGAGGAAGAGGCACGCCGCCAACGCGAAGCCGAGGAAGAGGCACGCCGCCAAGCCGAAGCCGAGGAAGAGGCACGCCGCCAACGCGAAGCCGAAGCCCAAGAAGAGGCACGCCGCCAACGCGAAGCCGAGGAAGAGGCACGCCGCCAACGCGAAGCCGAGGAAGAGGCACGCCGCCAACGCGAAGCCCAAGAAGAGGCACGCCGCCAAGCCGAAGCCC
>DATHVN010000039.1 GCA_035461305.1 Euzebyales bacterium
CGCCGACTACGCCGGTGTCACGTTGCTCGCCTGGGGGCCCTTCGGGCCCTCGGTCACCTCGAACTGCACGCGCTGTCCCTCGTCGAGGGACTTGTAGCCGCGCATCTGGATGGCGGAGAAGTGCACGAACAGGTCCGACCCGCCACCCTCGGGGGTGATGAAGCCGTAGCCCTTGTCGGCGTTGAACCACTTGACGGTACCAGCTGGCATGATCTTGCCTATCACACGATGAAGCGGCGCCCCGACCCGTGGGTGGAACACCGCACAGAACCCCATCTACATTAGCGCGCAGTCGTGGTGACCTCCGCAGCCGGCGCGTCGAGGCCCGTCGCGGCGTACAGGCCGGCCACCACCGCCTCGAGGCGTTCGGCTGCGCGTTCGCGCGCGGCGTCGACGGTGTCGCCGACCGACTCGACCACCTCGACGTAGAACTTCAGCTTCGGCTCCGTCCCGCTCGGACGGACCTGCATGCGCGACCCGTCCGCGAGCGTCATCGCGATCATCCCGGTCGGGGGCAGGTCGATCGCCGTGATCGTGCCGTCGCCGGCGCGCTGCTGACCGCGCTCGAAGTCGCTGACGGCGGTGACCTCGGAGCCGGCGAGCACCTCCGGCGGATCCTCGCGCAGGCGCGCGAGCACGCGGCCCGGCACGTCGTCGCCGGGCTCGTAACGCACGTAGGTCTGTGCCTTGGCGTGCAGGCCGTGGCGGCGCGCGAGGTCGTCCAGGCGATCGGTGAGCTGTCGCCCGCGTGCCTTCTCCCGCGCGGCGCAGTCGGCGAGCACCAGTGCGGCGGACATGCCGTCCTTGTCACGCACAGCGTCGCCGATCATGACACCCAGCGCCTCTTCATAGCCGAGCACCAGCGTGCGACCAGCCCGCGCCTCGCGCTCGGCGGCATCGGCTAGCCACTTGAAGCCCGTCAGGGTCTCCACGTAGCCGACGCCGTGGTGGGCGGCGATCCGTGCGAGCAGCTGCGACGACACGACCGTCGTCGCCACGACCCGTTCGTCGCTCCCCGGCCGCTGCTCGAGCAGGTAGTCCGCGAGCAGGCACCCGATCTCGTCGCCGCTCAGCAGGCGCCAGCCGTCGCCGTCGGGCACGGCGGCCCCGACACGGTCACCGTCGGGATCGTTGGCGAGCACGAGGTCTGCGTTGCGCTCGCGCGCGAGCGCGACGCAGACGTCCAGTGCGCCCGGTTCCTCGGGGTTGGGGAACGACACGGTCGGGAAGTCGGGGTCGGGCGTGAACTGGTCGTCGACGACGGCGACGTCGGCGAAGCCCGCGTGTGCCAGCAGCGCTACCGTCGGCGCACCCGCGACGCCGTGCAGCGGCGTGTAGGCGATGGACAGGTCCCGCGCGGACCCGGGTGGGAGCAGCCGCAGCGCTGCGGCGCGGTAGGCGTCGATCAGGTCAGTCGGAAGCGCGTGACCCGCCGGCGCGTCCTCGATGTCGGTCGGCGTCGCCACCTCGTCGATCGCCGCGGCGATGCGGTCGGCCACGTCGGGCGTGATCTGGCCACCGCCGCGCCAGTAGACCTTGTAGCCATTGTCGGCGGCCGGGTTGTGCGATGCCGTCACCTGGATGCCCGCGCCTGCGCCCAGGAGCCGGGCAACGTACGCCAGGTACGGGGTGGGCACCGGGTCGGCCCACCAGCGCACGTCGAAGCCCGCCGCGGCCAGCACCGCGACGGCGTCACGCGCGAACACGTCCGACTTGTGCCGCGCGTCGCGCCCGACGACCACGATCGTGCGCGCAGGGTCGGCGTCCTGCGCGAGGCACGCGGCCACGCCGGCGGTGGCCTGGCGCACGACGACACGGTTCATCCGATTGGGCCCCGCTCCGAGCGCACCACGCAGCCCGGCCGTACCGAACGCCAGCCGGCCGGCGAAGCGCTCCTCGAGCTTCGGACCATCGGCGGCGATGAGCTCTTCGAGCTCGGCCCTCGTCTCCGGGTCGGGGTCGACCTCCAACCACGCGCGCGCCTGCTCGACGGTGGACGCCTCGTGACCGACCGGCGGGGCCACCCCTCAGCCCCGTTGCGCCTGCGCGGCGACGGCCGCCGTGGCCGCAGCGACCTCGGCGGGGTCGCCGAGGTACTCGGCCGACCGCACCGACAGGTCGTCGGCGAGGTCGTAGACCCGCGGGACGCCGGTGGGGATGTTCAGCGCCGGGATGGCGGCGTCCGAGATGTGCTCGAGGTGCTTGACCAGGGCGCGGAGGCTGTTGCCGTGGGCGGCAACGAGCACCGTGTGGCCGGCGCGCATGTCGGGGACCAGCGCGTCGTACCAGTAGGGCATCATGCGCACGACCACGTCGGCGAGGCACTCAGTCGACGGCACGACCTCCGGTGTCAGCCGCGTGTACCGAGGGTCGCCCGACTGGTCGTACTCGGAGCCAGGCTCGATCGGCGGCGGCGGGACGTCATAGCTGCGCCGCCACAGGTGGACCTGCTCGTCCCCGTGCCGCTCAGCCGTCTGCGCCTTGTTGAGGCCCTGGAGCCCGCCGTAGTGCCGCTCGTTGAGCCGCCAGGAGCGGCGCACCGGGATCCACTGCCGTTCGCAGGCGTCCAGCGCGAGCCATGCCGTGCGGATCGCGCGGACCAGCACGGACGTGTGGCACACGGTGGGCAGGAGGCCCGCGTCGGCCAACGCTCGACCACCGCGCGTCGCCTCCTGCATCCCCAGCTCGGTCAGGTCGACGTCAACCCACCCGGTGAACAGGTTCTCTTCGTTCCACGTCGACTGGCCGTGTCGCAGCAGGATCAGGATCCCCATGGCCTCTCGCCTCTCGCGGTCGGTTCACCGGCGCACGATAGCGCAGTCACCCGGTCCGGGGACCGCCTGCGGCGGGACCGCGCGGGATCCGCCTAGCGCCCGTGCACCACTGAGGACAAGCGTGCCCGCTGCGCGGCGAACCAGTCGCGTGGGCTGCCGCGCAACGACGCCTCCCGCAGCGCCGACGCCCGCTTGGCGCGCTCGTCGGCGTCCATGGTCAGGGACCGCTGGAGTGCATCGACCTGGGACTCGACGTCGTAGGGGTTCACCAGCAGCGCATCGTCGCCGAGCGCGTGGGCGGCGCCGGCCGTCCGCGACAGCACGATCGCGCCGTTGGCACGGTTGAGCACGGCACCCTCCTTGGCGACGAGGTTCGTGCCGTCGATCACCGGGTTGGTGAGCATGACGTCGTACCTGCGGAACGCGGCCAGCACCCGTGGGTAGTCGCCGCCCACGGCGAACTCGAGCACGTGGTCGCCGAACCGCTCACGGATGCGGTCCGCGGCCTCCCGGCAGGCCTCGAGGTAGGCCACGTACTCGGGGACGTCCTGTCGCGACGGGTCGAGCAGTGCCAGGTGCCATACGCGGTCGCGATGTTCGGGATGACGCTCGAGCAGCTGCTCGTAGGCCAGCAGCCCGCGCAGGATGTTCTTCGACAGGTCGGTCCGGTCGACCCGCAGCAGCAGCCGCCGGCCGTCGAGCTGCGCCTCGAGGCCCTCAGCGGCCTGCCGGACGTCGTCGGTGTCGGACTGCTCCTCCAGCGCGTCCGCGTCGACACCGAGCACGAAGTCGGCGACCACCGTCTCGTCGTCGCCGAGGGTGACCATGTCGCCGGACACGTCGGCATTGAACAGGTCGATCGCGCAGCGCCGGAACGCCTCGGACCAGAACGGCGACGAGAACGCAACGACGTCGGCAGCGAGCAGACCCTTGAGGATCCCCATCGAGATGCGGTCGGGAAGCATGCGCAGGTACTCCGGGCCGACCCACGGCGTGTGGACGTAGTGCAGCAGCCCCGCCTCGGGCAGCTGGGAACGGATCGTCGCGCCCGCGGTCAGCAGGTGGTAGTCCTGCAGGTGGATCTCGCTCGTCTCGTCCGCGGCGTCGACGACGGCGTTGGCCACCGCCTCGTTGACGGCCGTGTAGCCGTGGTACCACGGGTCGCTCCAGTCGGCGCCGTTCGGCTCGTAGGGCGCGCCCCACAGCTCGTGCAGCGTGAACCACAGCAGTCGGTTCGACACGACGTTGTAGTGCGGGTCGAGCCGGTCGCCGACGTCGAGCAGGCGCAGCCGGTAGGTCCCGCGGTCGGTGTCGACCTGGAACGCCTCGCCGGCGTGCTCGGCGGCGACCTCGCGGTCCGTGTCGTCGAGCGCGAGCGATATCCACGTGTTCTCGCCGCCCGCCATCGCCTCGCCGAGCGCCGACACCAGCCCGCCGGCACCGCGTTCGGCGCGCAGGTCGTCCCCGTCACGTTCCCAGCTGACTGGGCCGCGGTTGCTGGCCACGATCAGCGTCGGTTCGTCACCCATCAGTCGGCCTTCGTCGTGAGCTCAGCCAGGAACCGCAGCAGCTGCTCGGTCTGGCCGGGGTGGTCGAGCCGCACGTGCGCGGCCGTCGGGCGGTCCTCGGCGCCGGCGACCACCACGCCCACGCCATCGTGGGCGATCGCGGCGAACGCGTCCTCGTCGGTCAGGTCGTCGCCGAAGTACACCGGCGGGTGCCGGTCGACGTCGAGGTCGAGGACCTCCGTCAACCGGACGAGCGCGCGGCCTTTGTCCCAGTCGAGGTCCGGACGGAACTCCTTGATCTCCCTGCCACCGGTCACGCGGAGGCGGTCCACGTCAGTGGCCAGGTCGTCGACGACCGCCCCGGCGCGGCGCCGCGTCGCCTCGTCGCGCGCACGGCGGGTGTGCACCGCGATCGCATAGCGCTTGCGCTCGACCGTGACGCCCTCGGCGTCAGCCAGCTCGTCGCGCAGCGCCCGCTCCACCGCGTCGAGGTCGTCGAGGTACTCGTCGCCCTTGCGCTCGCGGCTGCCGTCCGGCAGCAGCATGTCGAAGCCGTGGCTGCCGGCGTAGGCGAGCCCCGGCAGGTCGACCATCGCGCGGACGTCGTCGAGGTCGCGGCCGCTGATCACCGCGACGGTGAGCCGGTCGGCCGCCTGCCGCACAGCCTCCCGCATGTCGTCGCCGAGCGTCGCGGCGGCCGGGTCGTCCACGATCGGCGTGAGCACGCCGTCGTAGTCGAGGAACAACGCAGGCGGACGTGAGCCCAGGCGTTCGCGCCACAGCTCGGCCGAGTCGAGCGCGTGCGGGAGGTCGGAGATGGTCGAGCGGTGCGCTGACATCACAAGCAAGTGCTGCCCGTCCACGCCGACCGCAAACGTGGCCGTGCGCCGGACCATCCGAGCGTCATCGCTGTCACTGTCCCGCAGCTGTCCGCGCGGCGGGTGGCTCCGTGCCGGTCGCCGGCCCCTCCTCGGCCGGCCCGGTCTCGCTGACGACCGCGCCACTCTCCTCGTTGCGGACCGAGAATCGCGGCCGCCAGGCCTGGGCGATCGGCACGCGGCGGTCCTTGCCGAATGCGCGACCGGTGACGCGCACGCCAGTCGGCGCGAGCCGGCGCAGCAGCTCGGAGTCCATCACCTGCCGCGCCACCCACTCGATGTCGTCACGGTCGGCGACGTCGGCGGGGATCTCCTCCAGCGGCTGCATGCGCTCGACGTAGCGCTCGAGCACCTCGTCGATCATCGACCAGTCGTGGACCGGCGAGCTGTCGGCGCGCTCGGCCGTGACGGCCTTGTCGAGGACGTGCCCGGGCACCACGGTCCCCTGCAGGTTGCGATGGGCGGCCACGCGGGCGATGAGGGTCTTGGGACAGTCGGCGAGCGGAGCGAAGTGGCCGACGAGGTCACCGCCCTGCACCGCCGAGCCGACCGACAGCTCGGTCTTGTTGCCGGTCGCCAGCAGCAGGCGATCGCCCTCGTCGGCGACCGCCCACAGCGCCGCGGCCCGGGTGCGCAGGACGAGGCGTTCGTCCGCGCGATCGTCGAGCGTGTCGAGGGTGCGCCCCACGGCCGTCGCGAGCTCGTCGACGACACCAGCCAGGTCGATCTCGATCAGCCGCACCCCCAGCAGCTTGGCCACAATCCGCGCGTCGTGGAGGTCCGACGCCGACGTCCGGCTCGCGGGCGAGACGACGCAGATCACGTTGGCCGCACCGAGCGCGTCGACGGCGACCGCCGCGGTCACCGCCGACTCGGTGCCACCGTTGACCCCCACGACCGCCTCGTCGAAGCCGTTGCGTCGGGCATAGTCGCGGGTACCGACGACGAGCGCCTGCCACACCTGCGCCAGCGGGTCGGCGGGCTCGGCCGGCGTGCGCGCGGCGGGGGTCGCACGATGCGGCAACGGGCGGGTGTGGATCGTCATGGCCGTCGTGGTGGTCCGACGTGCCGCGGGAAGCACCAGGTCGACGACCGCCCGGTCCGCCACGAACTGCGGCGCCCGGTAGCACAGGTCGCCAGTGCCGTCGACGACCAGCGAGCCGCCGTCGAAGACCAGGTCGTCGACGCCGCCGTAGCTGTTGACGTAGACGACGGGCACCCCGTTGCGCCGCGCGACCTGGCGCACGAGCCCCAGGCGGCGCTGGTCCTTGCCACGGTCGAACGGCGAGGCGTTGGGCAGCAGCAGCACCTGCGCGCCCCCCGCCGACTGCGCCTCCGGTGGGCCGTCACCCGACCACGCGTCCTCGCAGACCGCGATGCCCACGATCACGTCACCGAGCCGCCACACGCGGCCCGGGTCGGTGCCAGCGGCAAAGACCCGCTGCTCGTCGAACACGCCGTAGGTCGGCAGCAGGACCTTGTCGTAGTATCCGCGGACCTCACCGTCGTGCAAGACGGCCGCGGTGATCGTGCGGTCGCGTGTCTGCGTGTCGTCGTGGCGCTGCAGCGGAACCCGCCGCACGGTGCTCGTCACCACGGCCGTGCGTCCCGACATCGCAGCGAGATCGGCCAACGCCGCATCCGCGTCCGCCAGGAACCCGGCGTGCGTGACCAGATCGTCGAGCGGATAGCCGGTGAGTGCCAGCTCGGGCAGTACCAGGACGTCGGCACCCTCGTCCTCCGCCCAGTCCATGGCGTCGCCGATGCGTGCGACGTTGGCCGCGAAGTCACCGACGCGGTTCTCGCTCTGGGCGATCGCGACGCGCAGGACGACGTCGGCGCTCATCGGTCCACACCCCAGCGTGTGCGGTGCCAGCGCCAGGCCGACGCCACGATCTCGTGGAGGTCGGCGCGCTGCGGGCGCCAGCCGAGGTCCTCACGCGCCCGCACCGACGACGCCACGAGCGTGGCGGGGTCGCCGGGACGGCGGGGCGCTTCGACCGCGGGGATCGGGTGGCCTGTGACCTCGCGCGCCGTCTCGATGACCTGGCGCACGCTGAAGCCGTCACCGTTGCCCAGGTTGCACACGAGCAGGCCGGGACCACCGGCGCGCTCGACGGCTCGCACGTGCGCGTCGGCCAGGTCGCTGACATGGATGTAGTCGCGGACGCACGTGCCGTCCGGCGTGTCGTAGTCGGTGCCGAAGATCCTGATGTCGTCGCGGCGACCGGCCGCCACCTGCAGGATGAGGGGGATCAGATGCGTCTCGGGGTCGTGGTCCTCGCCGCGGTCCGGGGTCGCCCCCGACGCGTTGAAGTAGCGCAGTGCGGCGCAGCGCATGCCCCGCAGCCGGGCCATCCACGCCAGCGTCCGTTCGATCAGCAGCTTGCTCTCACCGTACGCGTTGGTCGGGTTGGCCGCGTCCTGCTCGTGGATCGGAAGACGCTCGGGATCGCCGTACACCGCAGCGGTCGACGAAAGGACGAACCGTTCCACCCCGGCGTCCTGCAGCGCAGCGAGCAGCCGGAGCGTGCCCGCTGTGTTGTTGGCGAAGAACGCCTCGGGGCGCCGCATCGACTCGCCGGCCTCGATCGACGCAGCGAAGTGCACGCACGCATCGACGCCGTGGAGCACGTCACGGTACCTGTCCGGCTCGGCGACGTCGGCCTTGATCACCGGCACGTCGTCGGGCACCAGGTCCTCGTGCCCGCTGCGCAGGTCGTCGATGATCACGACGTCGTGTCCGTGGTCGCGGAGCTGCACGACGGTCACCGAGCCGATGTAGCCGGCGCCGCCTGTCACGAGCACGCGCACGGACGGTCCCTTTCCGTGGATCACGTTCAGCCGTGGCACCTGGTCGATGCGCACCACTGCAGGTTCTAGCACCTGACGGCACCGTCGGTCACCGTTGCCGCCGCGCCGGCGGCCTCCTAGGCTCGCAGACACGGGGCCGCGTGTGACCCGTCCGGGGAGCTGGTCAGCCAGCTGAGAGGAGGCAACCGATGCCTCGACCCGACGACCTGATCTGGATAATGCCAGCGTAGGGAGCGCACACATGTCAGATCTGTCCGCACCGGTGACCGCCGACGGCGTCTGGGAGGACGTCGCCGCCATTCGCGACCGTGGCCCGCTGGTGCACAACATCACCAACTACGTGGTCATGAACAGCACCGCCAACGCGCTGCTCGCGATTGGCGCGTCGCCGGTCATGGCCCACGCGGTCGACGAGGTCGCCGACATGGTGGCGCTCGCCGGCGCGCTCGTGGTCAACATCGGCACGCTCAGCCCGGCGTGGGTCGAGGCCATGCACATCGCGATGCGCGGGGCACAGCAGCACGACATACCGATCGTGCTCGACCCCGTGGGCGCTGGCGCCACCGCGTACCGCACGTCGACGGCCGACGCCCTGATCGAGGACGTCGCGCCGACGATCATCCGCGGCAACGCGTCGGAGATCATGGCGGTCGCCGCCGCCGGCGCGACCACGAAGGGCGTCGACAGCAGTGAGTCCTCCGAGTCCGCGGTCGGCGCCGCGGCGGATCTGGCCGACCGCACCGGCGCGGTCGTCGTGGTCACGGGCGCCACCGACCTGGTGATCTCAGCGCGGGGCACCCTCGCGCTCGACAACGGGCATCCGCTGATGGCACGGGTCACCGGGCTCGGATGCACGGCCTCGGCCCTGTGCGGTGCCTTCGCCGCCGTCCAACCCGACCCGGTCCACGCCGCCGCCCACGCCACCGCCGTCACCGGCATCGTCGGGGAGTTGGCCGCCGAGCACGCGGAGGGCCCGGGCGGCCTGCAAGTACATCTGCTCGATCATCTACACACGCTGACAGCCGGGCAGATCGCCGACCGCCTGCGCGTGCGTGACGCGGTGGGGACCGACGCGTAGCCGTGCACGGGCTGTACCTGGTCACCGACCGGGAACTGATCGGCGACAGGGACTTCGACGCCGTTGTGCTGGCAGCGGTGGACGGCGGCGCGTCATACGTGCAACTGCGCGAGAAGGATGCAACAACCCGTGACTTCGTGCAGGCGGCCCGCCGACTCCGCCCGCCCCTGAAGGCACGCGGCGTCCCGTTGATCATCAACGACCGGGTCGACGTCGCGCTGGCCATCGACGCCGACGGCGTCCACCTGGGCCAGCACGACCTCGACCCCGTGACCGCCCGCAGGCTCCTGGGGCCGGACGCGGTCCTCGGGCTGTCGGTCGAGTCGATGGACGACGTCGTCGAGGCCGAGGACGCCGACGTCGACTACCTGGGCGTCAGCCCGATCTTCGAGACACCCACCAAGCGCGACACGCTGGGGGCCTGGGGGCTGGACGGGCTGGCTCGGGTGCGCCGGCGGTCGCGGCATCCACTGGTCGCCATCGGCGGACTCGACGCCGGTAATGCCGCGGCCGCCATCGCCGCGGGCGCCGACGCGATCGCTGTCGTGTCAGCCGTGTGTGCGGCCCCCGACCCCCGTCGTGCGGCGGCGGACCTGGTCGCCCAGATCAGGACCGGTGAGACAAGCACCACAGGGAGCGACCAGTGAGCTCGTACCATCGCGCGCTGACCATCGCCGGATCCGACAGCGGCGGCGGCGCGGGCGTCCAGGCCGACCTCAAGACGTTCTCGGCGCTCGGCTGCTACGGCACGTCGGTGATCACCGCGCTGACCGCGCAGAACACCGTCGCCGTCACTGCGATCGAGCCCGTCCGTCCGGCATTCGTCGCCGCGCAGATCGACGCGGTGCTCGGCGACATCGGCACCGACGCCACGAAGATCGGCATGCTGCACTCCGCGGCGGTGATTGACACGGTCGCCGAGCGCCTGGCCCATCACGACCCCGGACCGATCGTGCTCGACCCGGTGATGGTGGCCAAGAGCGGCGACCGCCTGCTCGATGCCGATGCGGTGGACGCCCTGAGCCGTCGCCTGCTGCCGATCGCGCTCGTGATCACGCCGAACGCCCCCGAAGCCGAAGCGCTGACCGGCCAACCCGTCCGCACCGAAGTCGATGCGCTGGACGCCGCGCGACGTCTGGCCGCGCTGGGCCCGCGCTACGTGGTGATCAAGGGCGGGCACCTGCACACCGAGGACGTGGCGGACCTGCTGCTGGTGGACGACACACCGGTCGTAGTGCGCGGACCGCGACACCCCGGGCGGCACACGCATGGCACCGGCTGCACGTTCGCGTCAGCCATGGCGGCAGGGCTGGCGCTCGGCCACGACGTCGAGGCCGCTTTCCGCGACGCCAGGGCGTACGTGGATGGAGCCATCCGCCACGCACCGGCGATCGGCCAGGGCGAAGGCCCGCTCGGGCACTTCTGGCGGGAGGGCCGCCGGAGGTGACGGTGTGTCGTCTGCAGGGAGTGGACAGGACCAGCGGCAAGGGCCGGACAAGTCGGGCCCTGCGACCACGGTGGG